>DATJGR010000218.1:0-7354 GCA_035494855.1 Pseudomonadales bacterium
CCACGCAATCGATCACCACAGGACCATCGTCGGTCATCATGAGGTTGCCGGCGTGAAAGTCACCGTGACAGATCCGGTCGCCATCGGGTAGCGACTCCATCGCGCGCAGCACGCGTTCTTTTCGTTCTGGCGACAGAGTGCCCGCCTCGATCATCTTGCGAAACTGCACCGGCAGTGCTGTGAGACTCTCCGCCGTCAACGCGTGCATCTCCACATGAACCTCCGCAGCAATGAAGCCTGCCCGAGTGCCCGATTCTGCATCGACCAGTTGCAACGACAGCGGCTCCCCGGAAAGCTTCTCCATCGGCAGGCCGAACCTGCCGTTCACTTCGACCAGGTCGCCCACGCGAGGTACCCGAGCACCGGCATCGTGCAGGGCACGCGTGATTCGCGCTTCGCGCGGACCAACCGACCGCGGGATCGTGGTGCGATAGAGTTTCAGCACCTGGCCGTCGCGCCATGCGTGAATGTCGGCGGTGGCGCCGGTGGCGATGGGTGGGTCGAGTTCGAGAGACAGCGTCTCCATCGCCGCGGCGCCGATCAACCGTTCGCGCCGCGAACGAGCGGCATGTACTTGAGCTCCGGATATCCGAACGCCTGCGGCCCCACCACCTCGAGCGCTTTCGGCGTGCGCATCAACTCGTGCACCGGCATGCCGATGACGGCAACGCGCTGACCGTAACGCAACATCTCGGTCGTGATCGGCTCGCCGGTGTCGAGTTCCAGATTCATGATCAGGTCCGGCACCATGATCGCAGGCGCGCCGTCGATCCAGAGCACGAGGTTTTCGTTCTGAATGGCGATGCGCGCCTCGCAACCGGTCCAGCGTTCGAGCCCCAACAGCTTGGCCTGGCCGCGCACGAAACCGCCTTTCAGTTCGCGCGCAACATCGACGATCTTGCCGACGAAGAACAGCTTGCCGTGTATGACGTCGATTACCCGCTCGATCACGTTCTGTTTCTTCGCGCGGGCAGCGAGCACGGCGTGGCCGATCTCCAGTGCCTGCGTCACCGTGCCGGGGATCGCGGCGCGCCGCACGAACTCCATCGGCATAGGCGCACCCGCTGCACCTGCGCCGGCACCCATGTCCACGACGATGGTGCGCGCGAAACGTTCGAGCCAGCGCGCGTCGACGCACTTGCGAATGACGACGACGTTGCCTTTGTCGTCGGCAATGGCGGCGAGCCCCTCTCTGCTGCCGTCGGCGTAGATCGCGAACGTCGACATCTGCACTTCCGGAAAGGCACGGCCCATGCCATCGCCGTCCACCACCGGAAGACCCGCTTGCGCGGCGGTGATGATCGGCGCCATCGCATTCGCACCACCGATCTCCGCCGCGATCAACGCCGCCATCTTCGTGCCGGCGGCTTCCTCCACCGCGCGCATCGCGCGGAAACACTCGGCGCCTTCGGAGATCTTCTCCACGCCGATCACCGGTGCACCGATGCTGCCGACGGTGCCCACCCATGCATCGTCCGGCAGCGCGTCGAGCGGCAGCACGCGCACGGATGCGCCTTTCCTGAACAGTTCGCGCGTGCGCAGCATGCCGATGTACGGATTGCCGCCACCGCCCGTTCCGAGCAGCGCAGCGCCGATCGACAGTGGCAGCAGATCGGCTTCGCGAAGCACGTAGCCCTGTTCAGCCGACACCGAGATCTCCCACTGCACGTACATGAATGCGCGTCGCATTGCCGGGCAGATACGCGAGCGGAACGTCTTCAACGTCTACGACCTCGACGCTGTCGCGCGTGGCGCCGGCAGCCACCGCGGAATCGACCGCGCGCCGCTTCGCGTCGTCGAGTGCGCGCTCCCGGCCGATCTCCCCGAGCGCATAAACGCGATCGACCTCTCCCGACACCTGCGCGATGGCCGCCCCCACCGCATTCGCGACCGCAAAGTGCTTTGGCTTGATTACATCGAGTCCGCCGATCGAACCATCGACCAGAATCGAGCCACCGCCAACGACGATGATGGGCAGCGGCTCGGGCGACACACGCGATCGTTCGACGCACTGCTCGAGCATTTCCATGATGCGTCGCTGCGTCCGCGCGACGAGGTCTTTCGAGAGATGTGCCACCTTGGCAGCGTCGCCGAAGCCAGCGCGGCCTGCCGCTGCAATCACATCGGACGCCGTCAGCGTTGCGCCGCCAAAGACCAGCGCATCGCGCGTCAAGCGATATCCCACCGAGGCGGGGCCGATCTCGATTCTGCGGCCGGTGTCGACCACGTGCGACCCGCCGCCGAGGCCGATCGAAAACACGTCCGGCATGCGGAAATTCGTTCGCACGCCGCCGACGTCGACCGCCATGGACGCCTGCCGCGGAAAGCCGCTTCGCAACGCGCCGACGTCGGTGGTCGTGCCGCCAATGTCTACGACAATTGCGTTGGCGACGCCCGAGAGGAACGCCGCGCCCCTCATCGAATTGGTAGGGCCCGACGCGAACGTCTGCACCGGGAACGCTTCCGCGGAAGCGGCTTCCATCAGCGTGCCGTCGTTCTGCGTCAGGTAGAAGCGTCCTTTGATGCCGGTTTGCTCAATAGCGCGCCGAAATGCTTCGACGACCTGCGTCGACAGATCGCGCAAACACGCATTCATGATCGCCGCGTTCTCGCGCTCGAGCAGTCCGATGCGGCCGATCTGGTTCGACAGCGTGATGTGCGCCCCCGGTAGCGCGCCGCGGAAGATCGCTCCGGCCCGCTGCTCCACCTCGTCGCTGACCGGCGAGAACACCGACGTGATCGCGACGGTGTCGATGCCTTTCGCTGCGATGTCGCGCGCGATGCCGAGCAGTTCGCGCTCATCGAGCGGCGAGATCGGCCGGCCGTCGAATTCGTTGCCACCGTGCGCGAGATAGCCGTGGTTGCCGATGGCGGAACGCAGATCGTCGGGCCAGTCCACCATCGGCGGCAGCGCGGCGGTGGCCGGCAATCCCAGCCGCACTGCAGCAGTCGGTGCGAGGTCGCGGCGCTGCACCACCGCATTGGTGAAGTGCGTAGTGCCGATCATCACCGCATCCACCGCATCGGCGCGGGTCCGTGACGCTTCGAGAACCCTCTCCAGCGCGTCGACGACGCCCCTCAACACATCCGGTGTGGTCGCGGATTTGACGGCGGCGAGCACGTCGGTTCCGTCCATCACCACGGCATCGGTGTTGGTACCGCCCACGTCGATGCCGATGCGGATCATCGTTTGGCGTTGGAAGGAACGGAGCGACGCATCACCGTGTAACGTTCCCGCACCTCGATCGGCTGGAATCCGCGCGCTTCGTACATCGAACGCGGACCGCGGAAATGCGCGGCGTCGTTCGCTTTCGGCTCGTTGTGCGGATAACCCTCGACGCACGTCGCGCCGCGCGCCGCGGCATCGGCGATCGCGCGGTCCAGCAATGCCGCGGCGATGCCATGCCGTCGGAACGGCGGAGCCACGACGAAGCACGACACGCCGACGACGGTTTGCGGCGCGGGTCCGTTCGCATCGACGCGTCGATACAGTCCGTAGTTCGAACGCAACGAGGCGTTAACCCAGCCCGCGGTGCGGTCGTCGACGTACGCGAGATAGCCGAACGTCGTGCCGCTGCGCAGCCGCTCGATCATGGTCTGGCGCGTGTCGCGCCACGGTCGCTCGGGTTGTTCCGGCGTGGTCGGCACGTGCGGTTCGAGGCAATAGCACGACGCCCAGTCAGGGTTGCCGGCGAAACCGTCGCGATCGAAAAACCGCAACCAGTCATCGATGCGGGAGTCGGTCACGGGATGCACCGTCACCGCTCCGACATCGGCCAACCGTTCGGTATCGCCGCTGAGCCTCTCCGCGGCTTCGGCATAGTTGCGGGCGTAGTTCCCAACCGATTCTTCCGGGTACGTCCACGTATGCTTCTCGCGCCCGTGAGCGACGAAGGCCTGCACGATGGCATCGACGCTGTCGGCCGTAAGCAACGCCGCGCATTCGAAGCACTTCACTTCCATGATTTCCTCCTTCGGCAAGCACCGCTAAAGGACGTGGTAGAGCGCGTAGCCGATCATCCCGAGATTCAGATACGCCGTCGCCGAAAAACCGGGTGCCCGATACAGCGGGTTCACCCGATACCCGATCCAGAACACGGCGCGCGCGACCACGAACACGATGGTGCACGCCCATACCACCTGCAAATGGTGCAGCGACACCAGCGTGCTCAACGCGAGCGACGCAATCACGAACCCGAAAGTCTGCTCGAAGGTGTTGCCGGCGACGCGCGCGTCGATCTGCATCGCCGGCGTCTCCGCGCCGCGCGTGGGATCGATTGCATCGCTGAAGAACCGCGAATTGCCGACCGTCATCAGCATGACGAACAGCGGTACCAGGGCCACGACGTTTGCCCGCAGCGCGTACGCGAGGCGTTCGCCGATCGCATCGGGGATGGACGGCGGCGGCAACAATCCCGTGAGTCCCCACACGCCGAGCGCCATCAGCGTCACCCCGCTCGCAGCCCCTATTCCCACGATCTTCTGTGACTGGTTCACGCGCGTTTCCCCGCCGCCGAGCCTCGCAAGAGTATCCTGCAATCCACGCATCGCAAGACGGACACGCGAACATGACGCACGCAGCGAACGAGCGGCTGACGAACTGGCTCGCCGAGGAATCCCCGGAACCGGTGCTCGAACCGGAGTTGCCGATCGTCGACCCGCACCATCATCTGTGGGATCTGCGCACGGCGACCACGGAGCCGTTCCTGAGCTTCGAGCAGAAGGTGTATCTGTGCGACGAGATCAGCGACGACATCGCGAATTCGGGACACAACGTCGTGCAGACGGTATTCGCGCAGTGCGCCGCGTTCTATCGCGCCGATGGACCGGAGCCGATGCGCTGCGTCGGTGAAACCGAGTTCGTGCACGGCATCGCGGCGATGAGCCGATCTGGAATTTACGGACCTGCACGGCTCTGTACCGGCATCTTCGGCGCAGCAGATCTGCGCGCCGGTAAAGAGGTAGACCTCGTCGTCCGCGCGCACCTCTCAGCCTCGCCGTACTTTCGCGGCATCCGCAGCGTGGTGCCGCGGAACTTCGAAGGCGCATTCCTCGAAGGCTATTCGGTGCTCGCGAAGCATCACTTGAGCCTCGATCACTATTCGCCGGACTGCGAGCGGCTGCGCGATCTCGTGCGGTTAGCCGAAGCGCAACCCGACGTCACCATCATCGTCAATCACCTCGGTGGACGCGTCGATCCGAACGCGAGCGCTGACGAGTTTGCGAAGTGGCGAGCGTGCATCGATGCAATTGCAGCGTGCAGGAACGTCGTGATCAAGCTCGGCGGCGCGCAGCAGCGGGTCGGGCCCTGGGAGCCGCCGTTTCACATGCACAAACGTACGAAACCGATCGGTTCGGAAGAACTGTCGGAGCTGCTGTTCCGCTGGTATCAACACGCGCTCGGTGCGTTCGGCCCGGACCGATGCATGTTCGAGAGCAACTTCCCGGTAGACAAGGAGTGCGTCTCGTACCGCACGCTGTGGAACGCATTCAAACGCATCGCAGCGAAAGCGGGCCTCAGCGCCGCCGAGAAGGCGCACGCGTTCAGCGGCACTGCGGCGCGCGCGTATCGGCTGACGTTGCCGGCGAAGCCGGTTTAGACTCGAGGCCGGTCAAGGGAGGAGCAAACCATGCGCATCATCGACGTCGACGCACACCTGCACGAACCGCTCGACTGGGTGGAGCGCACCGACCCCGGACTTGCCGCGCAACTCGGCCCGCCGGCGCGGTTCCTCGACGTGGCGGATGCGGTGTTCGGCATCTCGAACCCGGCCGTGTCGCAACTGCCCTTATCGCAGCAGCCACGCACGTCGTGGGACACGGTGCTGCCCGGCTTCGTGCAGCACCTCGAGATGACCGACGTTCGCCAACCGGAGCGGCAGAGCGCGCTGGCCGGCGATCCGTTCTGCGATCCCGAGGCGCGCCTCGCGTTGTGCGACGCCGAAGGCATCGACGTACAGTTCCTGAACCCGACGTTCCTGGTCGGCCCGTTCGTGCAGGCCGGCCGCGCGCGCAGGCGCGATCTCATGCCGCGCATCCGTCAATGCTGGAATCGCTGGGCGATGGATCTGGTGCACGGCCACACCGACCGCCTGATGCCCGTCACGCAGATCGACATGAACGACGTGCCCGGTTCGATCGAGGAAATGACGCGCATGCGCGCGCTTGGCAGCCGCGGCTTCGTCATAAACGAATCGCCGGTGGGCGTTGCACGCTTCGCTGCAGACGGCAGCAGCGGGCTCGCGCGTTCCATCACGCACCCGGACTTCGAACCGTTGTGGTCGGCAGCAGAAGACCTCGGCATGGCGGCGATCGCGCACGTCGGTTTCGCGCGCGAACGCATTCAGTTCGGCTGGGCCAACAACGGCGCCAACGATCTCACCACATACAGCCTGCTGAACTCGGCCGTCACGTCGCAGATCGGACCGCAGCTGATGCTCGGCGCGCTGGTGTTCGACGGCGTGCTCGAACGGCATCCGAAGCTGACGGTGATCGTAGAAGAAGTGGGCATCTCGTGGCTGCCGCACCTGGTCGGCATGCTCGATCACGTGGTCGGCCGCGCGGACCGCGCGCAACTCGCAGACGGCGAGTTCCGACCCGACTTCGCCGGCCCGGCGTACAAGCTGCCGCTCAAGCCTTCCGAGTACCTGCGGCGCCAGGTGACGGTGACGCCGCTCGTCGTCAACGAGCTGATCCGCCCGGTGCTCGACCACGTGGCGCCGGAGATGCTGTGCTTCTCGAGCGACTACCCGCACGTGGAGGGAACCGCGTCTGCCGTGCAGATCTGCGAAAGACAGCTGGCCGACTGTTCGCCGCACGTGCGCGACACGTTCTACGGCGGGGTTGCAGCACGAATCGGCTTGTAGCCGCACTCACTGCGGCGGCTAGCTAGAAGAATCCGCGCGGCGTACGGCATGCTGCAGATACCTACACGTACCGCTCAGGCGTCGACGTTCGCCAGTGCCTGAAGCACATATGCGCACCGGTCCTCGACGGAACCCTTCGGCACCTCGACGACCTGATATCCGCATCGACGATACCACTCCTGCGTGATCCGGTTGACGCGCACGGCATGCTCGAACGTATGGTCGCGTTCGGCGTCGTTCACGTAGATCGCTTCCCACGGCGGCAGCACGAAGACCTTCGGGTAGTACCGATACTCTGCCAACCATTGGCTCAACTGGCGCTCGCCCAACGGCGTCGCGTGATCGAGCCCGCAGAGCGCGTCGATCACACCGCGCTCGAAGAAGACGTGGCCCGCGGTGGCAGCGTGTCGCGCGAAATTATCGACGTCCATGCGCAGCGTTTCCTGCGCGAACTCGTACGCATCTGGCCGCGGGCTCAACCCGCGCTT
>DATJGR010000219.1:0-30288 GCA_035494855.1 Pseudomonadales bacterium
TGCTGGTGTAGTTCGGTTCGAAGAAGAGGCGCGGCACCATGCGCAGGACATGGGCGGCCCAGACGTTGATGACGCCGCCGTGGCAGAAGACAGCGACGCGTTGGCCCTGGTGGCGGACGATGATCGATTCGAGCGCGCGCACGACGGTGTCCTGGAACGCGAGGATGTCGACCTCCTCGTTGTAGCGGCCGTCGACGAACGCTTTCCACGCGGCGTAGTCGGTGCGCTTCAGTTCTTCCATCGGGATGTAGCTCGACGTGTGGCGGTCGAATTCGACGATGCCTTCGTGGAACTGGAGCGCGTGTCCGCTGAGCGCGACGTAAGCCTGCGCGGTTTCCTTCGCGCGTCGCATCGGACTCGAGAACACGGTGTCGATCGATTCGGACGTGAGCCACTGCGCGACCTTCGCGGCTTGAGTGAGGCCGACTGCAGACAGCGGGGGATCGGCGGTGCCGGACGCGACTTGCTGGCGTTCCGGCAGTGCGTGACGAACGAGGATCAGTTCCATTGGCGGTGCTGCGTCGAGGTGAGCGCGCAAGCGTAGCGACGGGTGGCAGTCGAAGCCAGCCGCGGTTGAGCGGTTTACTTGCCGGCATGCGCAGGGCAGCATGACCGTCCTCCCGAAAGACGGCGGCACGTCCATGTTCAATCTCGGCGCAGTCAACGAAGCCATCGCAGCCGCATTTCCTGACAAGGAAGCGATCGTGTTTCGCGACCGGCGCCTCACGTTCGGCCAGTTGAACGATCGCACGCGCCGGCTCGCCAACTATCTGGTATCGCGCGGTCTCGGCGTGCGAACGCCGCGCTCGGCGCTGAAACCGTGGGAGTCGGGGCAGGATCAGCTCGCGCTGTATCTGTTCAACGGCAACGAATACCTCGAAGGCATGATCGGTGCTTACAAGGCGCGCGTCGCGCCGTTCAACGTCAACTACCGGTACGTCGAAGAGGAGCTGGTCTACCTGCTCAACAACGCACGCTCCCGCGCGATCATCTACCACTCGAACTTTGCGCCCCGCGTCGCCGCCGTGCGCGCCAGCGTGCCGTCGTTGGAAGTGTTCATTCAGGTGGCGGACGACTCGGGCAATGCGCTGCTTCCCGGCGCCGTCGACTATGAAACGGTACTGCGCCAGAGCTCGCCTGATTTGCCGAAGACCGAACCGTCACCCGACGATCTCTACATCCTCTATACCGGCGGCACCACCGGCATGCCGAAAGGCGTGTTGTGGCGCCAGGCAGACATACTCGTGGCTGCGTTGGCAGGGCGCGCTGCCGACGGAACGATCCTCCAGACGCTGGACGCGTATGTCGAACGCGCGAAGAACGTCAGCATGAAGATGTTCCCGGCCGCACCTTACATGCACGGTGCCGGACACTGGATCGCACTGACAGCGCTGCACCAGGGCAACACGGTGTTCATCCAGAGCGACGTGGAGCGGCTCGATCCGGCCGACATCCTGTCGCTGATCGACCGCGAAAAGATCAACTTCCTGCAGATCGTCGGTGACGCATTCGCGAGGCCGATCGTCGATGCGATTCGCAACGGCGAATACGACCTCTCGAGCCTCGGCGTCATTCTGTCGGGCGGCGCGCCGCTGAACGCGTCGATCAAGGCCGAGATTCTAGAGCTGGTACCGCACGTGATGATCATCGACGGGCTCGGTTCGTCCGAAGCGGGTGGGCAGGGCTCGCAGATCAGCAACAAGGCGACCGGCGCGAGCACCGGCAAATTCGTGCCGGGACCCGACAACGTCGTGGTCGACGAAGCGCTGACGAAAGTGCTCGCTCCGGGCCACGACGGCATGGGCTGGTGGGCCAAGCGCGGCTTCGTGCCGCTGGGTTACCTCGACGACGCCGCGAAAACCGAGCGCACGTTCGTGATGATCGACGGGACGCGTTTTTCGGTGCCGGGCGATCGTGCCCGGCATCTTGCTGACGGCACCATAGAGCTGCACGGCCGCGACTCCGTAACGATTAACTCCGGCGGCGAGAAGATCTTCGCGGAGGAAGTGGAGCACGCGCTGAAACACCATCCGGCCGTCTACGACGCGGTGGTGGCAGGTCGGCCGAGCGAACGCTGGGGGCAGGAAGTGGTGGCGGTGGTGCAACTGCGCAGCGGCGCGCGGGTGACTGATGCGGAGCTGAGCGCCGAGTGCGCGAAACACATCGCGCGGTACAAGCTGCCGAAAGCGTACGTCTTTCGCGACGCGATCGTGCGCAGCCCGAGCGGCAAAGCCGACTACCGCTGGGCGAAAGAGCAGGCGACCGGTTCTTCCAGGACATAGCAGGGGGCACGATGGATCCGTTGTTCGATTTCACCGGCAAGGTGGTTCTCGTGACCGGCGGCAGCCGCGGTCTGGGCCGCGAGATGGTGCTCGCGTTCGCCGAGCGCGGCGCCGATGTGGTCATCGCCAGCCGCAAACTGCCAGCGTGCGAGGAAGTGGCGCGCGCAGTCGGCAAACTCGGGCGTAAAGCGCTGCCGGTAGCGTGTCACGTCGGCCGCTGGGATGAAGTGGGCAAGCTGGCCGACGCGGCGTACGAACGTTTCGGCCGCGTAGACGTGCTCGTGAACAACGCTGGTATGTCGCCGTTGTATCCGTCACTCGAAGAAATCTCGGAGGAGCTCTTCGACAAAGTCGTCGGGCTCAACTTCAAAGGTCCGTTCCGTCTGTCGGCGATCGTCGGCAGCCGCATGGCGAAAGGCGACGGGGGGTCGATCATCAACATCTCCAGCACCGCGTCGCTGAATCCATCGCCCACCTCCGAGCCCTACGGCGCCGCAAAAGCCGGACTGAACTCGATCACGCGTTCGTTTGCATTCGCGTACGGACCCAAGGTGCGCGTGAACTGCATCGTCGCGGGACCGTTCCTCACCGACATTTCGAAGGCGTGGGACATGGACGCGTTCGAGAAATTTCAGGCGCCGCGCCTCGCGATGAAACGCGGCGGCGAGCCGAACGAGATCGTCGGCGCGGCCCTGTTCCTCGCGAGTTCGTCCGCGAGTTTCACGACCGGCACGCTGGTTCGAGTCGATGGTGGGACGCCGTAAACGAGATCGCGGCTCGACCCTCGTCGCGGGGCGGCTGGTCGCGCGGCCGCAGTTGTCGCTCGAAACCATCCGCCTGTCGAACCGTCCGACCACGATGCATTGACGCTGGCACATCCGTACAAGCGGCACGGACGAACGAGCACGGGCAACCATCACCGGCGCCGATTTCAACGAAGTGAACTCCGACACGGACTACGACTCCGGCACGCAGTTCCATGTCGACGGGACGCTCGGAAAAGACATGCGCGATCGAAAATGCGTGATCGTTTGATCTGCGTATTTCCCGCGCGTTTTTGTGCCAATGCCCGCCTCGGCGCTCGCCCGTTCCGTCTTCCCAACTAGATTGCTGAGGGGCGGCACCGATCGAGGCATCGAGCGCGCTGCGACAAGGGCTGAACACGCACGATCGGACGCGGTCCTCGCGGGTTCAAGCGCGTACAATGGCCGGCCGAGCAAGTAGTCGGAGCGTTCGCATGAAGACTCGGAAATAGATGGTCTGGCAACCGTCCGCGACAGCAATGCACGGGTCGCACGCCTGCGCACTGACCGTTACACTCGTGGCAGGGTGGCTTGCAGGCAGCGCGTTGCTCGATGTCGAGTCAGCGCTCCCGCTGCTTCAAGTCGGCCTCGCAGCGAGTGGTCTGTTGCTGCTCTCGCAGGTGCACGGCAGCGAACGGTGGGATACCGCGGTACACGCGAGTGCGTGGGCGCTGCTCGCAACCTGTGCGATCGTGCTGCTTGCGCGCGCGACTGGGACACCGTCGGGTGTCGAAGCATTCGACGCGGTTGCGGCGGACGCACCGCCCGGCGTCGTGCTCTGCATCGGCATCCTCGCGCTGGCGGCGACGACCAGCTCCGCACACCGTTCGGTCGACCGCGTTGCACCTGTCACGGCAGCGCTGATCCTTGCGGTGATGAGCTTGCTCGCGCATGCACTCGGCGTACCGCCACGCGGCGCGGCGATGCTCGGCGGCGAACTCGGGACGACGGCCGTGCTGGCCTTACTTGCCATCGGCTGGACACTGATCACGCCGTACGAATGGCTCGTCGTGCTGTTCACGAGTCCGGCGGCGAGGCCGACACGAGCGTTGGCGACCGCCCTCTTCGTCGCGCCGCTTGTCGTTGTGTTCGTCGTCGCGTTGGGCGAATACATTCAACTGTACGACGCATCCGCCCGAGCGCTGCTGTTCGCCGCGGGCTGGGCGATTACCGTCGGCGCGGCGCTGCGTATCGCACAACCGCATCTCAGGCTGCTGGAAACCGGCCACCGTCGGCTGCTCGATCAAATGCGCGACGGCGAGATGCGACTTCGTCTAGCGCTTGATCATTTGCCGATCGTCCTCGCCACTGCCGATCGCGATCTGCGCTATCAGTGGGCCCACAACGCCGAACGTACCTTCGGGGCGGTCGACGTGATCGGCAAGCGTGACGACGAACTCGCGTCGCCGCAGTCCGTCGCCGAACTCCTCGCGCTGAAGCGATGGGTGCTGCAGACCGGCGTGCTGACCCGGCGGCAGCTTCGCATCGGCGAGCCAGGCAACGAGCGTTTTTACGACGTGATTGCCGAACCGATCACGGCGCCTGACGGATCCATCGAGGGCGTCAAGACGGCCGCCAACGAAATCACCGAACTGCACCAGACAGAAGAACGACTTCGACTCTCGCTGGCCGCCTCGAACGCTGGGGTCTGGGAGTGGGACATCGTCGGCGGCACCGTGTATTGGTCGATCGAAAACTTCGTGCTCTACGGAATGGCGCCGCGCTCTGAGCCGTTGTCGTTCGAAGAAGCGACAGGCAATGTCGACCCGGCGGATATCGAGCGCATGAATCGAGGGATGTGGAAAGCGCTCAGCGGCGACTTTCCCGAATTCCGCGCGGAATTCCGCATCTGTCATCCTGAGCGCGGTACGGTGTGGCTGCTGGCGGTGGGCCGCGTCACGCGCGCGACCGACGGGACCGCCGTGCGCGTGTCTGGCATCAACGTGGATATCACTGAAGAGAAGAACGCGGCGGCCACACTGCTCGACGAAAGACAGTTCGTTGCGCATGTGCTCGAAGTCGTCCCGAGCGTCGTCTACGTGCGCCGTCTGCGTGATCGCAGCCATGTCTTCGTCAATCGCCGCGTCGCCGAAGTGATCGGCTACACATCGGACGAGGTCATCGGGTTCGGTGGCGACTTCATCCACAAGCTGGTGCACCCCGACGACGTCGTTGGGCTCGCCGACTATGAAAGTGAACTCGTAGTGCTCGCCGACGACGCGACCGTGCGCCGCGAATATCGCCTGCGCCATCGCGACGGGCGCTGGCGATGGTTCGTGAGTTACGAGACGGTCTTCCGGCGCGATTCGAGCGGGCAACCGGTGCAGATCATCGGCACCGCCAGCGACATCACCGAGCGCAAGCATGCAGAAGACTTACGGAACGAAAGCGAGCGTCAGCTACGCAGCATCGCCGACCACCTGCCGGGCAGCGCGGTCTTCCGCTTCGCGAAAGAGCCGGACGGCGAGCGGCATTTTCTGTCGTTGAGCGGTGGCATCCGCGAGATCAATGGGATCCTCGTCGAGGATGTGTTGCGCGATGCACGGAACATCGTCGACGTGGTTCCAGCCGAGTACCGAGAGCAGCTCCTGCGCGTTGTCGACCGCAGCGAACGAGAGTTGATCGACCTCGACCTCGAGGTGCCGATGCATCGCCCGGACGGCAAGCTGCGCTGGCTGCATCTGCGTTCGCGTCCTTATCGGGAGACGAGCGGACGCATCGTCTGGGATGGTGTGGTCACCGACATCACGCGAGCCAAACGGCGCGAAGGCAACGCTCGGCTGTTGTCCGCGCTGGTCGACGAAGTCGCAATGGCATCGAACGACGCAGAGATCATGCGCTGCGTAGGCGAACGTCTCGTCGAGTATCTGGCGGTGCAGCGCGTCCTGTTCATCGAAATCGACGCAGAAGGCCGGTCGGCGACGAATCTGTACGTGCACGGCTCCGCCGAACTGCCGGACGCGAGCGCCTTTCCGTTGGCCACGTTCCAAACGGCGGAATTCCACAGTGAGTTCCTGCAAAGTAAACCGATCGCCATCGACGACACGGCGACGGACCCTCGTACGGCACCCTTCGCAGCTGCACTGCAGGAGTTTCGCACCCATGCTCTGCTGAGCGCGCCGTGCGTTCTCGCGGGCCGCGTACGCTTCGTTCTCGCCGTCGATAAAGCGGACGTCTACGGCTGGCGGCTCCACGAAATCGAATTGGTCCAGGACCTGGCGACCCGCACGGGTACGCACATCGAACGCGCGCGAGCAGAGATCCGCCTTCGCGAATCGGAGGAACGGTTGCGACTTGCAACGCAGACCTCCGGCTATGGTTTCTATGACTACGATCCTGTTCGCAACGATGTGCACTGGACGGCCGAGCTTGCGGCGATGCACGGCATGAGCGCCGCCGACGTGATCACGACAGCGATCATCGAGCGGCTCATCCATGCCGACGATCGTGAGCGCACCATGAGCGCCATGCGCGATTCGCTCGCTCCGGACGGAACTGGTGACTTCGTTCAGGAGTACCGAATCGTACGGGCAGATACCGGTGAGATACGCTGGTTGTTCAACCGCGGCCGCACGTTCTTCGAGGGTGTCGGAGTAAATCGAAGACCCGTTCGCTGTCTCGGTGTCGTCGGTGACGTGACCACCCGAAGGATGGCGGAGGAGGCCCTGCGCGAGACCGGGGAGCGGCTGCGGCTGGCGCAAGCGGCCGGCGGTGTCGGCACGTGGGAATGGAACGCGACGACAGACGAAGCCAACTGGTCGGCCCAAGCCTGGGAACTCTTCGAACCCGGCGGCTCGGGCGACGTGACGTATGAGCGCTGGCTCAGGGTGATTCATCCCGACGACCGCGAACGAGTGGCGCGCACCATCAGCCAGGCGCTCGCCGGGGCGAGCTACTCCGACGAGTTCCGCGTCGTGCACCCGGGCGCCGAGATCGCGTGGCTCGAGGCACGCGGTCGCGTGGAGCGGACCAGCAGTGGCCAGGTGATGCGCGGAACCGTTCGCGACGTGACCGAGCGGCACCACTACGAAGCCGCGTTGCATGCGGCGGACCGGCAGAAGGACGAATTCATGGCGATGCTCGCGCACGAGTTGCGCAATCCGCTCGCGGCGATTAGAAACGGAATCGAGCTGCTGACGCGCCGCTCGCCGACGAACGAGGATGCGAGCGGGTTGCTCGCGATGCTGCGACGGCAGACCGGGCAGCTGAACCGGCTGGTCGACGATCTGCTCGACGTCTCGCGCATCACGCAGGGTCGAATCAGGCTTCACGAAGAGGACGTCGAGGTCGGCGCGATCGTCGCACACGCGGTCGAAACTGCCGAACCGTTGATCCTCGGCAAGCACCAAGTCCTAACGGTCGATGTGCACGCAGGGCCGTTCTATGTTCGGGGCGATCGCGTGCGGCTCGTGCAGGCGCTCGGTAACGTGCTGCACAACGCCGCGAAATACACGGATTCCAACGGCACGTTGCGAGTCGACGTGAACGAATGCGAAGGCGGCGACGTGGCGATCAGCGTGACGGACAACGGCGCCGGCATTGCGGCGGACCTGATGCCGCATATCTTCGACCCGTTCGTGCAGAGCGAACGCACGCTCGACCGCGCACAAGGCGGCCTCGGCCTGGGGTTGTCGATCGTCAAGCGCCTGATTGAAATGCATGGCGGCAGCATCGCCGCGCAAAGCGGCGGCGCGGGTGCCGGGTCGACGTTCACAATCCGTCTGCCGCGGATTGCGGTGCCCGATTCCGCGCGCGGCACGGGAACCGGCGGCGTCGACATCCCACGGCGCCGCGTCCTTGTGGTCGACGACAATGTCGACGCGGCCGATGCGCTCGGTATGTTGCTGCGCCTGGATGAACACGATGTCGACGTCGTTTACGACGCCACCGCGGCCATCGAAATGGCCGTGCGCACGCGACCGGACGTGGTTCTGCTCGATATCGGCTTGCCGCAGGTCGATGGGTACGAAGTGGCCAAGCGTCTGCGGTCGAATCCGCAACTCGCCAGAATGCGGATCGTTGCGTTGAGCGGCTACGATCCTCACGAGTGGTGGGAACCCGAGACCGAAGAGCTCTTCGATGCATATCTGGTCAAACCAGCCGATCCCGAAGCACTGCGCTCGATCCTGGTAGCGTGCGAACCCCGGGCAGAGTCGACGTTCTGATCAGCCGTAGTCGCTATGCCTCGCGCAGCGGATGCCGTTGGGCGAGCACATCGGCGTAGACATGCACTGGAACCAATGCAGCATCATCTACAAGGTCTACAAATCCGGGCGATCGCGGCGACGACGCGCGGCGTGAGGTCTTCGCCCGTCAACCGTTCGATCGTCTCCAGTCCGCCCGGATTGGCGATGTTGAACTCGATGATCCACGGATAGGCGATGTCGATCGCGACGAACCGAACGCCGTGCGCAAGCAGGCTGCGTGCGGCGGACGTTGCGAGTTCCAGTTCGTCATTCGACGGTGTCGCCGGGTCGGCGCGACCGCCGCCCGATAGGTTCACGCGGTGGTCGGTACCGGGCCGCCGTACATAGGCGCCGATGTATTCGCCCGCGGCCAACAACACACGCGTTTCGCCGCGCTCGATTTCAGGGACGTAACGCTGCACAAGACAGTAGCGAGACGCGTCGTAGCCGGTGAGCGCGTCGAGGATCACGTCGAGATTGGGATCATCCGCGCGCAACCGATACACGTCGCGACCGAAGCTCGCGGCCGACGGCTTCGCAATCCAGTCGCCGCCGCCGAGCACCCGCTGCTTCAACCATCGCGGATCGCGGCTCGCGAAGGTCTCGGGGTGATGCGCTGCGAGGTCGCCGAGCGCGATCGAGTATTTGGCGTGGTGCATCAGCAACGCACGCGGGCTCGTTACGAAACGCTGTTCGTCGATCGTCGACAGCAGTTGCATGCGATCGAGAAACGACTCCCGTACGCCGAGGCCCACCGGCCAGATCAGATCGAAGTTCTCCAACGACGTTTCGCCGACGCAGATTCCGTTTCGGTCGAGCCGCACGTCGTCGTGATCGGCGCGCGTCACGCTCCAGCCGGCGACGCTCCACGCGTCGGGCAGGCGACTGTGATTGTCGTTACGCGGAACGCCGCGTGTACTCGTCAGGAAGCAGATGCTCGGCATGGGCGACCCCGTGAAGAGGTGCGTGTTCTACATGGTAGACTCGCCCTCCCGCAACCAGAATGCGCGTCATGACCCCACTCGCCGACCACTCACTCCCCCGCGAACGGGTGCCGGTATTCGAACCGCCGGTTGTCGATACCGAAGATCGGCGACGGTTGAAGGACGAAATCAAGGCACTGCTGGCGGCAAAGAACGCGGTGCTCGTGTCCCACTACTATGTCGACGGCGACATTCAGGACATCGCGGAAGAGACCGGCGGCTGCGTCGCCGATTCGCTCGAGATGGCACGCTTCGGTCGCGATCATCCAGCGACCACGCTCGTGGTGGCGGGCGTTCGGTTCATGGGCGAAACCGCGAAGATCCTCTCGCCGGACAAGCGAGTGTTGATGCCTACGTTGAAAGCGGAATGTTCGCTCGATCTCGGCTGCCCGCCGGACGAATTCGAAGCGTTCTGCAAAGAAAACAGCGATCGCACCGTCGTCGTGTACGCGAATACCTCGGCGCAGGTGAAAGCGTTGTCGGATTGGGTCGTAACATCGAGCATCGCGTTACCGATCGTCGAACACCTCGCCGCGAAAGGTGAAAAGGTGTTGTGGGCGCCGGACAAATACCTCGGCCGCTATATCCAGAGCCAGACCGGCGCAGACATGCTGTTGTGGAACGGCGCGTGCGTGGTGCACGAAGAGTTCAAGTTCAAGGCGCTGGAAGATCTCAAAGCGATCTACCCTGACGCCGGCGTGCTGGTGCATCCGGAAAGTCCCGCGCAGGTGATCGCGCTCGCCGATGCGGTGGGTTCCACGAGCGCGCTCGTGAAGGCGGCGAAAACGTTGCCGCATCAGATGTTCATCGTCGCCACGGACCGCGGCATCTTCCACAAGATGCGCAAGGAAGCGCCGAACAAGCGTTTCATCGAAGCGCCGACGGCCGGCGACGGTGCCACGTGCCGCAGTTGCGCGCACTGTCCGTGGATGGCGATGAACCAGCTGCGCGAACTGAGGGAATCGTTGGTGCGTGAAAACAACGAAATTCACGTCGACCGGGAAATCGGCCGCCGGGCGATGATTCCGTTGCAAAGGATGCTGGATTTTCCGAAGCCAGCCTGAACGGGGGTCGTGATACGCGACGCTAGCTGCGCTTCTGACTCTCTGCCAGCTCTGCGCTGAGATCGCGGATGCGCTGATCGAGCATCGCGGTCAAGCGGTAGTTGTCGCTGCTCACCAATCCGCGCGCGTACTCGAGATGCTGAATGCTCTTCTGCAGGTTTCCAACGCGCGCGAAATACTCGGCGCGGGCGAGGTGCACCTGCACGATGTCACCGGCAAGGCCAGCGGTTTCGGCGAGTTCGTACCACACGTCGATGTCGTCGGGAGAACGCACCGACTGCTTCGCCAGCACCGCTTCGGCTTCCCGGTAGCGTTTCGCGCCGTTCAACGCATCTGCATAGAGCACCGACAGCGGTTTGTTATCGGGATTGATCACCAGCTGCGCGGTGAGCAGCCTGATCGCGTCGTCGTAACGTCCGGCGGCGGTGAGCAGTTCCGCCTCGGTTGCCATGTAGAGCAGTGAATCCGGGTGCTTCCCCATCAGCGACTTGGCGCTGTCGAGCGCGCCTTCGTGATCGCCGGCGCGCGACAGCGCCACGATCAGGCCGTAGTACGCCCAGTCCGCGCCGTCGGTGCGTTCGACGAGCGCCTTGAATTGCGCGACCGCCTGCTGCGGCGACGGGGCGTAATGCACCATCGCGCGAGCGCGCATCATCTGAAAGTCTTCCGAATCCGGATAGACCTTCGCCGGATATTCCGAAGCCTGGTTGCGCGCGTCGGAGATGCGCGATTCGGTGACCGGGTGCGTGAGCAGAAACTCCGGCGGCCGCTTGCTGAAGCGGTAGGCGCGTTGCATCTGCTCGAACATCTTCGCCATTGCGGTCGGGTCGAGGTTTGCCGCGACGAGCGTGTTGATGCCGATGCGGTCCGCTTCGGCTTCGCGCTCGCGCGAGAAACTCAACTGGTTCTGTTGCGCGAGTGCCTGAGTGCCGGACATCGCCGCGATTCCGGCATTGCCGCCGGCGGTGGCGGCCACCACGATCGATGCGAGCATCGCGGCAAGATACGGTATTGCCGACTGCTGCTGCATCTCGATCTGACGCGCGAAGTGCCGTTGGCTCAGGTGCGCGAGTTCGTGCGCGAGCACGGCCGAGTATTCGTTGACGTCTTCGGCCGCGAGATACAGCCCGAGGTTGATGCCGACCACGCCACCCGGTGCCGCGAATGCGTTCACCTCCTGCGCGTCGATCAGCACGGGGAACAACTGTTTGCGCTTCAGATCGGAGTGCTCGGCGAGGCTGTAGAGTTGCGTTTCCGTGTAGTACTTCAGCAACGGATCGCTCACCGTTGGGACTTCCGCGTGCACCTGGCGCAGCAGCTGTTTGCCGATTTCCTGCTCCATCTCGAGCGACACGACGGCCGACGAGCTGTCGCCGAGCTCGGGAAGTTCGCTGCTGACCGTGGCGGCCGCGCTGATGCACCAGCTCAAGCCAGTGATGATCAACAGTCGGATCTGATGGGTGCGGCGCATGGCTGCATGATACTGAAATTGATGGAGTCGCCGCTAAAAGCGGTCACTCTCGAAGAGTCTGATACGGCGGCGGCAAAAAGTTCCGTCGCCGGCCGGCGGGCCGGGTTGTGCAATACTCTGCGCAGGTGCTTTTCCGGCGATGTAACGATGGCCGAATCGATTCCCGACGCACAACCCGTGTTGCTCGATGTGTCCGGGCTGAATTGCCCGATGCCGCTGCTGAAGGCGAAGAAAGCGCTGAACGGACTGCCGGCCGGTGCGCTGCTGAGGGTCATCGCAACCGACCCTGCCTCGGCGCGCGATTTCGAAGTGTTCTCGCAACAGAGCGGAAACGCGCTTCTTGAATCGAAGCAGTCAGACGGACGCTTCGAGTATCTGCTGCGCAAGAAAGGCTAGTGATCGAACGGACGCGTCCGTTCTGGCACGTGTTACGCAAGAAAGGCTAGTGATCGAACGGACCCGTCAGTATCCTTAGCCGACTTTTTTGTCGGGAATTCCCATGCTCGCGGGCAGCATTGTCGCTCTCGTGACGCCGATGCACCGTTCGGGTGAGGTCGATTGGCCCGCGCTCGATCGGCTGATCGACTGGCACATCGAATCGGGCACGCATGGCATCGTGCCCGTCGGCACCACCGGCGAATCCGCGACGCTCAGCGTCGAAGAGCACGTCAAGGTGGTGGAACGCACGGTCGTTCGCGTCGGTAAACAGATTCCGGTGATCGCGGGAACCGGAGCGAATTCCACGTCGGAAGCGATCGAGTTGACGCGCGCGTCGGCCGCGGTGGGAGCGGATGCCTGCCTTCTGGTGACGCCGTATTACAACCGACCGACGCAGGAAGGGCTTTATCAGCACTACAAGGCGATTGCCGCGGCGGTCGATATTCCGCAGGTGCTCTACAACGTACCGGCCAGAACCGGTTGCGACATGAAAGCCGAAACCGTGGGTCGACTGGCGTCGATCGACAACATCATCGGTATCAAGGAAGCATGCGGCGACGTGGAACGCGTCACGCAGATCCGCGCGTGCAGTCGCCCGGATTTCGTCATTCTGTCCGGGGAAGACGCACAAACGCTCGAGATGTTGCGACGCGGCGCGGTGGGCACCATCTCGGTAACGGCCAATGTTCTACCGCATGAAATGTCGCAGTTCGTCTCCGCCTACATCAACGGCGACGAGGCCACCGCAAAGGAAATCGACGCGCGACTGCAGCCGATTCACCAGATTCTGTTCGTCGAATCGAGCCCGCAGCCGACGAAGTGGGCGCTGCATCTGATGGGCAAGATCGATACCGGCATCCGATTGCCGCTGCTGCCGATGTCGGAGGCGAATCGCCCCGAACTCGAACGACGGTTGCGCGCGGTCGGAGCCATCGCGTGATCCGACGAAGGTTTCGTCCTGCTCTGACGATCTGCCTGATGTTGCTCGCCGGTTGCGGCTGGATGAGCGACGACAAGGGATTTTTCGTCGACCGCTCCAACGACTACCTGAAGGCGAAGGAAGGTCCGCCGCTGATCGTGCCGGAAGACCTGTCGAGCACGTCGATCGAAAACACGATGGCCATTCCGCAGATCTCGTCGACGCAGCGTCACGTCAACTTCGAAGGTGGTGCACCGCGGCCGGAGGCGATTTACGCGCGCGAGGAAGCCGAGGGCGTGAAGATCCAGAAACTCGGCGATCAGCGCTGGCTGCTGGTTCCGCAGGCACCGGCGGTGGTGTGGCCGAAGGTGAAGCAGTTCTTCGCAGACAACGGCGTTGCGATCGAACTGGAGCAACCGCAGACCGGCCGCATCGATACCGAATGGATGACGATCTCTAGTAAAGCGGCGCGCGACGTCGTTCGACTGTCCATCAGCGATGCCAGGCAATCCGCCGGCGTTACCACCGGCCGCGATCGCGTCCGCGTGCTGATCGAACCGGGTATCCGAGACCGCAGCACCGAAATCCATTTGCGCTATGAGAACGACAGCAAGTCGATGCCTCACGAAGACGTGATGCCGGCGCAATCCGACATCGTCGAAGTGGAAACGCAGCTGTTGAACGAACTCGGCGGCTATATCGCGGCGAACGTGGCGGACGCGAGCATCTCGTTCGTCGCACGCAACATCAGCACGCAGAGCAAGGCGGAATTGCAGCGCGACGCGTCGGACCTGCCGACGCTGCGGCTCAATCTCGATTTCGATCGCGCGTGGGCCACTGTCAACCAGGCGCTGCACGAAGCGAATCTCGACGTCACCGACGTGGACCGCTCCGCCGGTGTGTTCTACGTGACCGTCACCGACCAGATGTTGAACCAGGAAGAAAAACCGTCGATCTGGACCCGCTGGTTCCGCAGCGAGCACAAGCGTAACGTCACGATTCTGATGGAGCCGAAGCCGCCGGGGTTCGACCTGACCGTGTTCGACGACAATGGTCAACGCACAGCGGCGGATGTAGCAGAGCAGATCCTCATCATGATCCGCGAGTTCGCAACATAGCGGCTGCCGAACAGCTTCCCATTCTCCTCGCGCCCGCGCGCGGTGCATCCCTCGCGTCGCTCGGTAGCGGTAGCCGCGGCAACGGCACGGTAGTGTCGCTCGACGGTGTACACCTGTTGGTTGATTGCGGCTTCACGCTGCGGCAGACGCGCACCCGGCTGGCGCGGCTTGGTTTGCTGCCGGAAGACCTCTCGGCCGTTCTCGTGACGCACGAACACAGCGACCACATGCAGGGCGTCGCGGTGCTGGCGCGACGTCACCGGTTGCCGGTGTATCTGTCGCACGGCACGCGCCGCGGGGTTACGGGTTGGGACGATCTGGACCTGCGTCTGTTCAATTCGCAGACGAGCTTTCACATCCACGGCGTTTGCGTGACGCCAGTGCCGGTGCCGCACGACGCACGCGAGCCGACGCAGTTCGTGTTCGACGGTGCAGGTGTTCGAATCGGTGTATTGACCGACCTCGGACACGTTACGCCGTACGTCAGCGAGGTTTACCGGCGCTGCAATGCGCTGCTGGTCGAAGCCAATCACGATCGGCAGATGCTGTGGAACGGCACGTATCCGCCGCAGCTCAAGCGACGCATTGCGAGCGAACTGGGCCATCTGTCTAACGAGCAGACTGTGGCGCTGCTCGAGCAGATCGGATCGGACTCGCTGCGCGAGGTCGTCGTCGGCCACATCAGCGAGCAGAACAATTGCGCGCGGAGTCTCGGCAGTGCGTTCGCCGATTTGCGGCGTCGATTGCCGCGGCTGCGGTTTGCGACACAGCGCGAAGGGTTCGGCTGGATCGATCTCTAACGAGCGCTATGGCCGCAGCAGTTGTCGGCCGATCATTCCACCGAGGGTACGAACCAGCCAGCGCGGCTGCGTCTGACTCCACATCGCCGAGATCTGGTTCGCGAGGCCCGGCACGCGTACCACTTCGCCGTTGACGCATGCGTCGTAGCCTTCCTTCACCACAGTCTTGACGTCGCTGATCATGAACGACGGCACTTCCGGCATGGATCCGCCGCCGGCGATGTCGTGGACCATGTCGGTGTCGGTGAGACCTGGACACAACGCCGTTACGGTGACGCCGGTGCCGCGCAGCTCTTCCGCGAGCCCTTCCGTGAACGACAGAACGAAGGCTTTGGTCGCAGCGTAAAGCGTCATGCTCGGCACGGCTTGAAACGCCGACAGGGAAGAGATGTTCAGAATGCGACCGGACCCGCGCGCGACCATGTCGGTGACGAACAATCGCGTCAGCGTGGCCAGTGTTGCGGCGTTCAACAGCACCATCCGTTGCACCGCCTCGGTGTCCATTGCAGTGAACGCACCGCCATACGCGACCCCGGCGTTGTTGACCAGCACGTCGACCGTGAGATTGCAGCTCTTCACGTCCTGGTACAGCGACTTCGCCGAGGTTTTCAGCGACAGATCTTTTGCGATGACGAGCACGTTTGCACCGAGCGCCGCGAGTTCGTCGCGCAGCGCGTTGAGCAGTGCCTCTCGCCGAGCGACGAGGATCAGGTCGTAGCCGTTGGCGGCGAACCGCCTCGCGAATTCCGCGCCGATGCCCGAAGAAGCGCCGGTGATCAGAACGCGTGGACGCGCCATGGTGCTCACGCCTCCGCAGCGACCGCTTCCGACATCCTGCCCAGCGTTGCCGCTTTCAGATCGTCGTAGCTCTGCTGGATGCACTGCGCGAAGAACTCCGGATCGGGCAGCATTTCGCGGCACGCCGTGGCGGAGATGCTGATGCGGCCGCAATAGCTGACCACCGGGAAGATCAATCCCATGCCGTCGAACACCGGACCCAGGCCGTATTGCGCGACCATTTTCGCGCCCGCGCAGTAGAGCGGTACCTGCGGCCCGGGAACGTTGGTGATGACGCAGTTGAAGGCGGGGTTCGTGCGATTCGCCATGCCCAGATTCGTGTAGAGGCGTGCGGCGAGCGAGGCGGTCGTCGACGGAATGAACTGCGAATAGTCGGTCATCAACTTCGCGCCGACCGCTTGTGTCATTTCCTTCGACGCCATGGCATCGGCATGCACCGCGTTCAGGCGCTCGACCGGATCGGCGATGTGCGTGCCGATCGCGACGTTCATCGCCGCTACCTGATTGCCCATTGCGCCGCGTTGATCGGTGCTGCGCACCGAAATCGGCGCCATCGCCACCATCGATTCCTGCGGCAGTTCGTTCTTCGACGATAGGTACGCGCGCAGCGCGCCGCCGCATACCGACAACACCACGTCGTTGATCGTTGCGCCCGGCACGCTCGACTTGATCGCGCGCACTTCCTTCAGATCGAAGCTGCGACCCTCGACGGTTCGATGCGCGGTGACGGTGCCGTTGAAGCGCGTGCGTGGCACCGGTTTCGTGGTGGTGAAGCGGCGCTGTGCGACCCCTTGGGAGAGGCGCCCCATCGCCGGCACGGTGCGCGCGAGGACCTCTGCAAATCGGAACGGTTGCAGCGCATTGTTGATCGACGCCCGCGTGAGCAACTCGAGCGGGTTCGGTTCGTCTTCACCGCGCCACGCCGTGGTGGTTGGCCGAATCGACGGGTTGTTCGGATCGAGATCGTGGATCGCCTGAATCATGTCGACACCGGACACGCCGTCCACGCAGGCGTGATGCACTTTGCTGACGATCGCATAGCAGTCTTTCGGCAGACCCGGAATGTTCTCGAGGCCTTCGATGACCGTGAATTCCCACAGCGGTTTCGACAGGTCGAGCGGTCGCGAATGCAGTCGCGCGGTTTGAATGCACAGCTGACGCCAGTCACCGGGTTGCGGCAGGCGGATGTGGCGGACGTGAAACTCGAGGTCGAAGTCTTTGTCTTCGATCCAGTACGGATGGTCGAGGCCGAACGGTACGTTCACCAGTTTCTGGCGGAACGTGCGCGCGCCGTGCAGCCGCTCTTCGATGTGCCGCAAGATCGTCTTGAAGCCTTGCACGCCGCCCGGCAGCGAAGCCTGGTCGTAAATCTGGATGCTGCCGATGTGCATCGGCGTACGCGGCGTTTCGAAATACAGAAACGACGCGTCCATCCCGGTGAGTTGCTGCATGGTCGTGTCCTCCCAATGGTGGTCGTGGGTACATCGCCCGCGGCCTTGCCGAAGCGTAGCGCGCTCACCCGGCGTGGGCGAGCGCTCAAAAAAAAGCGGGCGGATCGCTCCGCCCGCCTGAACTCGATCGTAGTCGAGTCGGATGCAGCGAGGGCCGTTTAGGCCTGGCTGGCCGAGTCGCGATTGAACAGTTCGCGTACCAGCTTGCCCGACGTCTCGAAGTTTTCACGGACGAGGTCAGCTTGCTTCTTCACGCTGTCAGCCACGTTCTTCTGCACCGCGGCGTAGTATTCGCGCTGAGCGGTAACGAGATCTTCGAGGCCTTTCACTTCGCGCAGCGCGCTGAAACGGGTGCGGTTCGCACCGACGAACTGTTCAATGGCTTCGCGCTGGATCTCGAAGTACTTGGTAACGGCTTTGACGTTCAGTTCGTTCATCTCTTTGACGAAGGACTGGCTGCGTTCGATAACACTCATCGGGATCTCCTGTGCGTTGGTGCACTGCAATAAACGAACGCGACGATACCGACCCGAATCGCGGTCGTCAACAACTTTTTTTGCAGCGCAACAAAAATTCTGAAGCAGATCGCAGCAAATGGAGTCGAAATCGGCCCAGAGACCGTATGAATGCTGGGGTCTGGGCATTTCAGATGGACGCGCGAAGCTGGGATGTCGGTTGAAATCCCGTCGCACGGCGGCGCAGTCGGACGGATTGCGGGTCGAGGCCAAGGCATTGTCTAACGCGGCGCGTCAATCGTACGGCAGCGCAGCGACGAGCGGTTCGGTCGTCCTCCTCAACGGCGCATTCGGAGTGGGTCAGTCGGCGGTCGTGCGGTGATTCCACGATCGGGGGCCTGGCAGTTGCCACAAACGAGACCGCGCACGCGATCGTCGACGAACTACTTGCGTTCGTTGGGGTAAACGCGCGATCGATGTCTGCGACCGCTGTGGATCCCGATCGTGCGGACACGCGCATCGAGTCTCCAGGTCTCGATGCGTGGTCCGGCGACCGATCAAGCCTCGGGCGGACGCGGGTCAAGGCGGATTGGCACGGCCTCGGCGCGGGAAATGAAGAAGCCGATGTATGCATCGGCCCAACCGTATTTCTCTCGCATCATCGCGTTCAACTCCGCACGCTTCGCGGGCACCGCAGTCACGGTGTATTCGGCGCGCGCGCCGTTGCGCTCGAGTTCGAGCGTTGGCGTTTCCTTCAGGCGCGCATACCACCCGGATTTCGGCGAGCCGGATCGCAGCCACGCGTAGCCGTCGTCGTCGACGACCCACAGGTGCGTTTCGTGTTGCGCCCCGGTCGCGTCGGTGGTGGTGACGATGACGACCTCGCCGCTTTCCGACGCGAGGATCTGACCGACGAACAGAACTCCGATGACGAGCAGCAATGCTCCGATCAACCTGACTGCGAGTTTCATCCACCGATCCGCCAACAAGACCGCCGTAGCCTGCGGCAACGACGTGGCGATTTCCAGCACGCCATCTCGTCGATGTGGTGCGTGATAGGCTTCGCGGCCCACACGAACTCGGAGACGGATGATGACTGCGCAACCCGTTCAGATCATCGGTTCGTTCATCTCACCGTACGTTCGCAAGGTTCTGGTCGTGCTGAATCTGAAGCGCGTTCCATATCAGATCGACCCGATCATTCCGTTCATGGGCGACGACCGATTCTCGCGCCTCAGCCCCGTTCGACGTATTCCGGTGTTGATCGACGATCGCGTGACGCTTGCCGACTCGTCGGTGATCTGCCAATACCTCGACGACCGCCACGCAGAGCCGTCGCTGTATCCGGTCGACGTCGCCGATCGCGCCCGCGCGCGCTGGTTAGAGGAATTCGCCGACACGCGCATGGGCGAAGTGTTCATCTGGCGGCTGTTCAACCAGCGCGTGATCAATCGTTTCGTGTGGGGAGAGGAGACCGACCAGACGATCGTCGATCGCGCAATCGCCGAGGAAATTCCCGGCATTCTCGACTACCTCGAACCCCTCGCGCCCGAAACGGGGTTTCTGTTCGGAGCGCTCTCCATCGCCGACATATCGATCGCCGTGTTCTTCAGAAATGCGGCATTCGCACGGTATTCGATCGACGCACGACGCTGGCCGAAACTGGCGGGGCATGTCGCCCGCGTGCTGGACCTTCCCGACTTCGTGCAACTGCGCGCGTTCGAAGATCTGTCGTGCCGAACGCCGATTGCCCAACATCGGGAGGCGCTCCGCGCAGCCGGCGCACCGATCATGCAGGATACCTACGGCACGGCGACGCCGCGCCGCGGCATTCTGCAGCTCTGACGAACCGGCCATGTCGCAGCCGGTCAGAATTCACATCTTCGGCGCCTCCGGCGCCGGCACGACGACCCTGGGTCGCGCGATCGCCGATCGGCTTGATGTGCGGTTCTTCGACAGCGACGACTACTTCTGGGAGCGTAGCGAGCCGCCGTTCACGGTGCAGCGCCTGCGCGAGGAGCGCACCGCGCTGCTGTTGGGCGACGTCTTGGACGCGCGCGAGTGGGTATTGTCCGGTTCGATGATCGGTTGGGGCGACGCGCTCGTGGGCACGTTCACGCTTGCTGTATATCTGCGGATCGATCCGGATCTGCGCATGCAGCGCCTAATCGCGCGCGAACGACTCCGTTATGGCGCGCGCGTCGAAGCGGGCGGCGACATGCACGAGCAGAGCAAGACGTTCCTCGAGTGGGCAAGGCGTTACGACACAGCAGGCCTCGAACAACGCAGCGCGATGCTGCACGAGTTCTGGATGAAGGCGTTGCCATGCAGGTTGTTGCGCATCGAACACAACGCGCCGGTGTCGGAATGGGCGGGTGTGGTGCTGGACGCGTTGGATCGGCGCTGAACTGCACTACAATCCGGAGCCCGACAACCCTGACAGGAGATTCACGATGATCGGATACGTGACGCTGGGGACGAACGACCTGAAGCGCAGCGCGGCGTTTTACGATGCACTGCTCGCTGAAGTCGGCGCGCGCCGTTTCATGGACAACGACCGCATGGTCGGCTGGGGTACGCAGCCCGATCAGCCCATGCTCGCAGTGTGCAAACCGTTCGACGACAAGAAGGCCACGACCGGAAACGGCACGATGGTGGCGCTCAACGTCGGGTCACCGGAGGCCGTGAAGAAGGTTCACGCGAAGGCAATGCAGCTGGGTGCGAAGGACGAAGGCGCGCCGGGTCCGCGCGGTGACAGCGGCTTCCACGGCGGGTATTTCAGAGATCCCGACGGCAACAAGCTCGTTGCGTTCTGCATGTGAGACGCTCGCGATCTGGCGCTCGGACTTCAGGAACTGGCCGTTAGCGGATGACGCAGCGTTTCCAGCTGCGCACGTTTGACGGCCATTTCTGCGTTCAGGCGCTCGATATCCGCCTGCAACCGACCCTGTTCTTCGGAAATCGACCGGGTTCGCTCGATCAGGAACAGGCGATTCGTGGTGTCGGTATCGGGCGCCGTCAACGCATCGACGACATGCCGCATCTCCTGCTGCAATCCCTGCATTCGAGCCGAGCGCTTTCCGAGGGTGCTCTCGAGCTCGAGCACCTGCGTTTCGACGACGGATAGCTGCGATCCGCCGTTCGTATTGGTCGAACCCGCGCACCCCGACAGCGCCGTAACGGCGACTGCAATCAGCACATGTGAACCGATGACCGTGGCCATGACAGCGTTCCCCGTGGCAGTGGTGCCACGGTACGACGTTGCGGGGCACGTTCTGCCCAGCGCTTCACACAAAGACCGACGACCGGAACGGCGAATTGTGCGCCGTGCACGGTCTTCGGATACGGTCAGTTCTTCGGAACGTCGCGGAACGGCAGGTCTTTGTCGACGCGGATGTCCGCCGGCAGTCCGAGCACGCGCTCGGCGATGATGTTGCGGAGAATCTCGTCCGAACCGCCTTCGATGCGGTTGGCCGGCGAACGCATGAACTGGCGTTGAAACTGGTTGTGCATGGCGCTCAGTTTCGGCGAATCGAGCACGCCGCCGAGGCTCTGCAGGTCGAGCGCGAAGTTGGCCATGTCCTGATTCATGCGTGCGACGACCACTTTGCTGATCGACGCTTCGGGTCCGGGCGTGGCGCCGCGCGACAACGCCGAGACCATCCTGAAGCCCGTGTACTTCAGACCCGCGAGCTGTGCGTACCACGAGGCGATTTTTTCGCGCACGGCCTCGTTCCTGATCGCCGGCTTGCCGTCGAGCTTCATCGCGGAGGCGAGTTCGAGCATCGGATCGACGCTGGTTGCGAGGCTGCCGCCGACGGCGAGCCGCTCGTTCATCAGCGTCACCAGCGACACCTGCCAACCCTGACCGACGGCGCCGAGGCGCTGGCTGTCGGGAATGCGTGCGTTGGTGAAGAACACCTCGTTGAACGCGCGATCGCCATTGATCTGTTTGATCGGCCGGATCTCGATGCCGGGGCTTTTCATGTCGATGAAGAACATCGTCAGCCCTTTGTGTTTCGGCACGTTCGGGTCGGTGCGCGTAACGATGATGCCGAAGTCGGAGTAGTGCGCGCCGCTGGTCCAGATCTTCTGGCCGTTCAGCACCCAGTCATCGCCGTTGCGTTCCGCGCGCGTCTTGATTCCAGCGAGGTCGGAGCCGGCGACGGGCTCGCTGAACAGCTGACACCAGATGTCGTCGCCACGCGCCAGCGCAGGCAGGTAATGGCGCTTCTGCTCTTCGGTCGCGTACGCCATCAGCGTTGGACCGCACATGCCCTGGCCGATCACGAAGAATCCGTCGGGCGTCACGTAGCGGCTCACTTCCTGACTCCAGATCACCCGTTCGATCGGCGCCGCACCGCGGCCGCCGAATTCCTTCGGCCAGCCGAGGCAGGCCCAGCCGGCATCGAATAGCGTCGCTTGCCACGCCTTCGCGACTTTGATGGCCTCGCCGTCTTCGCGCCCCTCCGGAAAAGCGGACTCCGTCGGATTCGTGCGCAGGCGCGCGTGGGCGTCGAGGAAACTCCGTACTTCTTTTCGAAATGCGGCTTCAGCCTGGGTGTCGTTGAAATCCACGGTGCGCGTCCGTCGAATGGAGGCGAGAGTGTAAGGGTTGAGGCCCGCTGTTGGCCACGCGTCACCTGCCACATGGAGTTACACATTGTTGCAGTGCGAAACGGATGCAGAAATCAGGTCGAAACATCTGTTTGAGAGACTTCTTCCACGTCGGATACGCGCAACCCCATCGCTCATCCGACTGACCATGAGCCATCTCCCTCCCCAGAGATCTCACGGTTATCCGCAAGGGCCCGCTGTTTCTCTCCCCAGAACAGCGGGTCCAAGCGGGCCCCAACCGACTTCTCCTCGCGCTGTTTTAACCTCTTCAAACATGGTTTGATTCCGGCCTTTGCGACCGGAGCATCGACATGGCCAAGCCGTTTCCGAACCACCCGAACCTGATCGGTGGATTTGCGCCGATTCAGATGGAATGCGATGCCCCGGACCTCGTCGTCGAAGGCCAGGTGCCGCGCGACCTCAACGGTACCTTCTATCGCAACGGTCCAAACCCGCAGTTCGCGCCGCGCGGTCATCATCACTGGTTTGGCGGCGACGGCATGGTGCACGCGTTCACGCTGCGCGAAGGCCGCGTGTCGTACCGCAACCGGTGGGCCCGCACGATCAAGTGGAAGCTCGAACACGAGGCCGGCGAAGCGCTGTTCGCGGCGTTCAATCCCATGGAGTCCGACGAGCGCGTGCGCTTCATGCCGACCGACGGCATCGCGAACACGAACATCATCTGGCACGGCGGCAAACTGCTGGCGCTCGAGGAAGGCCACGCGCCGTTCGAGATGGACCCGAACACACTCGAATCGGTCGGTGCCTGGACGTTCGACGGCAAGCTCGTCGGTCCAATGACGGCGCATCCGAAGATGGATCCGGAAACAGGCGAAATGATCTTCTTTGGCTACAACGCGAGCGGCGGGATCTCGCCGGACATGTCCTTCCACGTAGTCGACCGCAACGGCAAGTTGACCCGATCCGAGACGTTCGCCGCACCGTACGCCGCGATGGTGCACGACTTCATGGTGACGCGCGATCACGTGATCTTTCCGATCATGCCGCTGACGGGTTCGATGGAGCGCGCGATGCGCGGCGCTCCGGTGTACGCATGGGAACCCGAGCTCGGCACGCAGATCGGCATCATGCCGCGCAACGGATCTGTGAAGGATCTACGCTGGTTCAAGGGTGATCCGGCGTATGTGTTCCATCCGATGAATGCCCACACCGATGGCGACACCGTCGTATGCGACGTGTGCGAATTCGAAGAAGCGCCCCTGTTTCCGCGCCCAGACGGCACGCCGGGCGATGCGTCCAAGGCGATACCTCGACTCACGCGGTGGACATTCGATCTGTCGCGCAACTCGGACGACTACAAAGTGGAGCGCCTGAGCGACATGGCGTGCGAGTTCCCGCGGCTCGACGAGCGCCGCACCGGTTTGAGCTACCGCTACGGCTACTTCGCGTGCGACACGAAGCCGCAGTTCAAGGTCGGTGGATTCAACGGCATCGGACGCATCGACCATCGCAACGGTACGATGGACGTTTACGACGTCGGTGCCGGCTGCGCCACCAACGAACCGATCTTCGTGCCGCGCGCCGACGACGCGGCAGAGGGGGACGGTTATCTGTTGGCGAACGTCTATAGCGATGCGCGCAAGGCGAGCCACTTGGTGGTGCTGGACGCACAGAACGTCTCCGCCGGCCCGTTGGCAACCGCATATCTGGACCATCGCGTGCCGTTCGGTTTTCACGGCAACTGGAAAGCAGCGTAACGATCCGCGATGCCGGTCGCCCCGCGTTATACGGTCAGATGACGGTCGAGGTCGTACTGTTCGACGCCGACGGCGTGATTCAGCGCACCGCCGGAAACTGGCGCGAGCGTTTCGCTGCGATGCTCGACGATGCGACTGACCTCGATGCGTTCGTCGCCGAGATCTTCGCCGCGGAACGACCGTGTCTCACCGGTGTCGTCGACTTCCCCGCGCAACTCGCCGAAGTGCTGCGGCGCTGGCGCAGCCGGACCACCGTAGAGCAAGCGCTGTTGGTGTGGACGAATATCGAGGTTGATCGCGACGTGGTCGAACTCATCTCGAACCTTCGGCGGTCCGGGGTGAAGTGTTGCCTCGCGAGCAATCAGCAGGCGCATCGCGCTCACTACATGTCCGGTCCGCTCGGCTATGGAAGCCTTTTCGACCGCGAGTTCTATTCGTGCCGCGTGGGGCACGCGAAACCCGACGTTGCGTACTTCGAACACGTGCTGGCCGACCTTGGACTTGCGCCCACGCAGGCGCTGTTCATCGATGACGTCGAACCGAACGTCGTATCCGCGCGGCAAGTGGGTATTCCGAGCGTTCACTTCAAGGCGAACGCCGGCGTCGACGAGTTGACAGGGCATCTCGCCGCACACGGAATCCGCGTCGGCTGACTCACGGCCGGCTGATCCGCATCGTCGAGCGCGCGCGAATCATGGAACAACGATGGACGGAGCGGCGGACGATGTCAGCGGTGGGGGCCGCTGCGCCGCAGAATCGCCTCTGCTGCGCGCAGATCGCCCGGAGAGTTGACGTTGAAGAACGCATCTCGTTCGGACGATACGTCTATGACCACGGTGCGTTGCTGCTCGACGAACGAGTACATCGAACGTCCTCCGCTCTGCAGATAGTCAGCGAGAGGACTCTCGAGCGATCGTCGCATCAACGAAAACAGATGTTGCCTGCGTATGCCGTCGCGCGGCAACGCGATGTCGGCATCGCGATCGAGCGCAGCCGTCAGACGATCGATCAGGGTGGTCGACAGGAACGGCGCGTCGCCGGGGCAGACGAACAGACGATCGGTGTCGGTGAGGCGGAGACCGGCGAGGATTCCGCCCAGCGGCCCGAGGTTCGAGCCTTCGTCCTGAACGATTGTGTCGTTCCAGCGGCCGTATTCGCCGAAGTTGCGGTTGCAGCTGATCAGGATCCGGGCGACCTGAGGGCGCAACCTTTCGCGTACGTGCTCGACGAGCGGAACCCCGCCGAGCAGTTCCAGCGGTTTGTCGCGTCCGCCGAGGCGAGCGCCGGCGCCGCCGCAGAGAATGAGTCCCGTGACGCCTGCTGTCTGTATCACTGCGACCCCCGCACCGCCTCCTCAAACTCGGATTGCTTCCGCCTCGTCGCGTTTGGAGAACGCTGCGCCGATCGCAGCTCGCGTCGTTTCGTAGTAGCGCGACAGGCTCGAGAGCCGCTCGATTTCGAACAGCGGCTCTTTGAACTCACACAGAAAGTTGATGTAACGCCTCACGTGCGGCGTCGGCGGTCGCGGTTCTACGCCGTGCACGGACCATGGTGAATTCAGGAAGAGGACCAGGCGGTTCGCGCGGTAGGCGATTCGCTTCGCCGCGATCACCCGGGTGGGCATGATGCTCGATCCGGTCGAATAGACGAGCGGCCCTTTTGAGCGGTAGAGGATCAGGTCGCCGCCCGGCGTGTCGTCTTCGCGCGCTCGGCAATACAACAGCGCATTGAAGAGTTTCGTTGGATGATCGACGTGCGCCGGTCGAACCGTGGATGCGTGGGTGACCGGCGAATTCACGCCGAACTGGCAGTCAAGCGAGATATCCCCGTCGAACGAATCATCTCTCTCGCGCATTGCGACGCGAAACTGTTCAAGTGGTCGTCCGACGCGTTTCTCGAGACCGGGATGTATCGTCAGCAGGTGCGACTTCACCAACGGAAGCAGATCGCGCCAGAAATCGGCCGAAACCGGATAGCGGAAGAACTCCTTCCACGCAGGCGTGATCTGCGGATGCGCTGCCACGTCAGCAGCCGAAAGCAGATACAGATGATTGTTCTTGACCGGTCGCCCACGGCGATTGACGACGTCGACCGACGGGAACTCTGCGGCGAGCGACTCGTAGAGAGCGTCATCCAGGGCGTCGTCGATCAAAAGATGCGGAAACGGGTCGGTGTCGAGAGTCATCGAGCGCGCGCGCGCCAGCACGTTGATCATTCGTGTGCCGCTCCGGTCGAATACTTTTCGCGCAACTGCGGATCAGCAATGTTCGCGCCGCTGTACATGCCTTGGATCGGAACCTGAAACGTTGCGTCGCTGGATTTGCGCAACGCCGCCACTACAGAGACGTTGGGACCTTTCGCCATCACGCGTCGCAGCGCGATGCTGAGCGGACGGCGCGTACGTTTGCCGGCCTTACCGAGGCGCGTCAGGTGTAGAAACGATCCTCGCGGGCTACCATCAATCGCGCAACGCTCCTGCAGTTCAGCCCGGGTCAACGTCGCGGAAGCGGGGCTGTCGCCGATTTCGAGACCCTGGTTGCTGGCGATCGACAGTCGGACGATGTCATAGCCGTTCGCTGCAGCGAGGTCGTGGAACAGAATCGGGTTGAAGCTGAAGAAGCCGTGATTCAGGTAGTTAACGAACGGCAGCACGTGGAGCATGATTCCGCCTGCCTTGCACAGGGCGTGCGCATTGGCAAACACGGCGGCCTGATTGAAGACGTGTTCGCCGGTGCCGTTATTCGTCACGAACTCGAATCGCTCTGTGAATCCGTAATGCGCGACGACATCGCGATTGAGGTCCATCACGACGCTGCCGTATCGCGCGTTCACGTCGATCGTCCGATAGCCGGCGAAACCAAGAGCCCGATAGTAATCGGCCGTGCTTGCGCTCAACCCATCGCCATTGCGCGCCGCGATGTCGCCCAGCAGTTCGGCGTCGAATGGCAACCTCTGGGTGGCAAGCAGCGACGTCACGCGTTCGAAATCGCCGGGTTGTGGCTTGAACGTCTGGTTTCCGAGTTCGACAACGCGTGGCGCCGATGGAAGCTGCGACCGAAGCTCAGCGACGAGGCGCATCATCAGCGAATGAAATGCCACTAAGGGGGCTCCTGTCGATCGCGGCGGCCAAAGCGGGCGAGCTCGTATTTCAGAGCGCGATCATGCCCCGGTTTCACGTTGCGCGATAGCGCGTGTCGGGAGGCGCCGAGTCACGACGCCATTTCGGCGAGTTCCGCGAGCGCGCGGCGCGCGACCGGATGCAGGCTGTCCTCCAGTGATTCGCGCGCGTTGAGCAGCTGCCGGCGCATGGCCGGGTCCCAGAACTTGCGCAGATGCTCCGTCACGCCTGAGATCGCCTCCGGTTCCGGATACGCGTCGAAGAAGTCGGCGATCTGATTGACCATTCTGACGAGATCCTCCTGCCGCACGATCAAACGTCCGGGGCGAACGCGACGATCGAGTCGCCCGCGCCGCGGCACATCAGAGGCAGGTCTAGCATGGCAGCCCATTCCAGTGCGAGGCTCGTCGGTGCGGAGATCGTCGCCAGCGCGGAGGCGCGCGTCGCGGCCGCCTTATACACCAGTTCGAAACTGCACCGGCTCGTCATTGCGATGAACCCCGGTGCATCGATCCAACCCGCGCGTACACGCGCGCCGATAAGCTTGTCGAGCGCATTGTGACGGCCGACGTCTTCGCGGACGAGATCGACACCTCCGTCGAGCCGGCACCACGCCGCTGCGTGGACGGAATGCGTTGCCAGGTTCAGTGGCTGCAGCGGCGCCAGCTCCGCGAAGGCGCGGCGCACCGCTGCCTCGCCGACGGTTGCGCGACTGCCAACGGCGACGGTGGGGCGCGACGGGAGTCCGGCGAGCGCTTCGATGCCGCACAGTCCGCACCCGATCCGTCCCTCGAGTGAGCGACGGTGGCGGGCGGATTCGCTCACCGCGTGCGCCGGAACGGTGAGGTCGACGACGATGCCTTCGAGGTAGTTGGAGACGTCGATGCCCTGAACGGCGGTGATGTCGTTGACGACGCGCTCGGTGAGCGCGAGCCCTATCGCCAGGTCTTCGAGGTCGGTTGGCGTCGCCATCATCACGGTCCAGGGGGCGCCGTTGATGCCGATTTCGACCGGCGTTTCCACCGCGATGCCCCATGTTTCTTCGACGCCGGCGGATGTCACGCGCCGTTCGATTTCCGGCTGCCGCGGCGGTGAGTCAGCCATCTTGCCGAATGGGTTCGTTGGTCGGGCGCACTTCGACGGCGGTGACCTTGTATTCGGGACAGTTCGTTGCCCAGTCGGAGTTTTCCGTGGTGACGACGTTGGCGGCGGTGCCCGGATGGTGAAACGTCGTGTAGACCACCCCTTCCGTGACGCGATCGGTTACTTGTGCGGCCAACGTGGTAGACCCTTTGCGGCTCGATAGCAGCACTGCGTCTCCGTCGGCGATGCCACGCAGTTCCGCATCGTGCGGGTGAATCTCCAGCACGTCGCGTGCGTGCCAGGTGACGTTCGCCGTGCGTCGGGTCTGCGTGCCGACGTTGTACTGGCTCAGAATCCGGCCGGTGGTCAGCAGCAACGGATAGCGACGGTTGGAGCGCTCGTCGGTGGGCACGTAGCGCGTCAGGACGAACCTGCCTTTACCGCGCACAAAAGCGTCCTCATGCAGAATGCGCGTGCCGCGCGAAGTCGCATCGCTCACCGGCCACTGCATGCCACCCTCGCGATCGAGCTTCGCGAACGACACGCCCCTGAACGTGGGCGTCAGCGCCGCGATTTCATCCATGATCTGCGCGGCGTTGTCGTAGTGCATCGGATAGCCCATTGCGGTGGCGATCTGACACACGGTTTCCCATTCGCTGAGTCCTGTTTTGGGCGCCATCACCGGGCGCACGCGGTTGATGCGCCGTTCTGCGTTCGTATACGTCCCATCCTTTTCCAGAAACGACGTGCCGGGCAGGAACACGTGAGCGAACTTCGACGTCTCGTTGTGAAACAGGTCCTGCACGACGAGACAGTCGAGCGATCGCAACGCGTCGGCGACGTGCTGCGTGTTCGGATCTGATTGCGCCAGATCCTCGCCCTGAACGAACAGGCCGCGAAATTCGCCGCCGATCGCTTGCGAAAGCATGTTCGGGATACGCAGGCCGGGTTCCGCGTCGAGCCGAACCCGCCATTGCGATTCGAACGAACCGCGCACCGCATCGTCGGAAACGTGGCGGTAGCCCGAGAACTCGTGCGGGAACGATCCCATATCACACGCGCCCTGAACGTTGTTCTGGCCGCGCAGCGGATTCACTCCGACGCCGTCGCGTCCGATGTGGCCGGTAGCCATCGCGAGGTTCGCGAGCCCCATCACCATCGTGCTGCCCTGGCTGTGTTCAGTCACGCCGAGGCCGTAGTAGATGGTCGCGTTGCGGGCGGCGGCATAAAGGCGCGCTGCGCGACGCACGTCGTCGGCCGGCACGCCGGTGAACGACTCGGCCGCCTCCGGCGAGTGCTCTTCAGACGCAATGAACGTCCTCCAGCGCTCGAACGAATCGTGCTCGCAGCGATCCGCGACGAACGCCTCGTCGACCAACGCTTCCGTGACCGCCACATGCGCCAGCGCGTTGATCAGCGCAACGTTCGTTCCGGGCCGCAGCTGCAGATGGTGGCGGGCCTCCACGTGCGCGCTGCGCACGAGGTCGATTCTTCGCGGGTCGGCCACGATCAGTTGCGCCCCCTGACGCAGCCGTTTCTTCAGCCGCGATGCGAACACTGGATGCGCATCGGTGGGATTGGCGCCGATCACCATGATCACGTCGGCATGATCGACGGATTGGAAATCCTGGGTGCCGGCCGAAGTGCCGAAGGTCTGTTTCAAGCCGTAACCGGTAGGCGAGTGGCAGACGCGCGCGCACGTGTCGATGTTGTTGTTGCCGAACGCGGCGCGCACCATCTTCTGCACCACGAACACTTCCTCGTTCGTGCAGCGCGACGATGAGATGCCGCCGATCGCATGACGGCCGTACTTGGCCGCGATGGCGCGCAAATGCTGCGCAGCGAAGTCGATCGCTTGGTCCCACGACACTTCCCGCCACGGTTCGTCGATCCGCTCGCGCACCTGCGGTTTCAAGACGCGATCGCGGTGCGTCGCGTAACCCCACGCGAAACGCCCTTTGACGCACGAGTGCCCATGGTTGGC
>DATJGR010000220.1:0-22222 GCA_035494855.1 Pseudomonadales bacterium
GCGCGCGCCCCGGTGTACAGCCACAGCACCGCGAGAACGCCGAATCCGAGCCGCGCCGCTACGCCGCCGAATGCGTGCGTCGCCATGATGAGCCCCGCGATGCCGCCGACCAGTACGCCGACTCCAAGATAGAGCCGGCCCATCCACCGGTGCAGTTGGGGACGTCCGGTACGCAGCCGCGTGGAGAACTGAAACGCACCGAGACTGAGGGCAACGGCCGCGCCGAAGATGTGCGAATACAACGCCGGTTGGTGGGCGCGAAAACTGACGGCCAGCAGCGGATCGATCACCGCGTCGAGGGGTCTCAGGCCGTACGAGATCACCGCGTTGGCCGCGATCGCGAGCGACAGGAACGCCATCAGCACATAGCCGGTCTTTCGCATCGCTGCACCTGCGCATCGTTGTCAGGACTGCTCCATCGTATCGCTTTCTACCGGCCGAGGAGCACGAGGCTACTTCTTGATCGGCCCGATTCCGTCGTCCGGATAATGGATCGTTTCGGCTTCGGGCCGGCGCGATCCGACGACAAGAAACGACGCCTTCGCATCTGAGACGTTCGCCAGATGATGCGCGTTCGGCGCGCCGGCGGGAAACCCTGCGAAAGAACCCGCAGTGAGTTCGTGCTCTCCGTTTTCGTCGATCAGTAGCAGTTTCCCCGCCAGCACGTACACGAATTCGTCTTCCGCCTCGTGCCAATGCCGCAGCGACGACATCGATCCGGGATCGAGCGTAACGTGATTGACGCCGAACTGCGTCATCCCAACGAGCTTGCCGAGCCGCCCTTCGTGCTTGCCCGCGAAGAGTTCGGGTTTGATCGGATTGACATAACTCTCCGGCAATCCGCTCGAGATCGCGATATCGCCGAAGTGCCGCAGCTTCGTTTCCACGCGCGCCTCCTCAACCGACGTGCTGTCGCAATTCGAACCCGTTTCCCTCGGGATCGCGGAACGTCGCCACACGGTCTGGAACGCGGGACTGCGGCTCGCGCAGCTCGACCATTGCGCCGCCGTGTGCCTCGATCCGCGCCTGCATCTCCTCGATCTGATCGACCTGAAGATTGAGACCCGCGTGCGGGAGCGGCGATTCGTCGGTGTGACCTGGAGCGAGAATGTGCAGTGCAAGTTCGAATGCGCCGAAGTCGAGTGTGGTCCAGCCGCGTGATGCGAAGCTGGGTTTTACGTCGAACACCGATTCGTAGAATCGGCGTGCGCGAGCCATGTCGTGGACGTAGTGAATGAAGATCGGATTGCGCGCGTTCATGCCCCGTCCCCTCGCATGTGCGGTAGATGTTCCCGCTACCTGCAGGTCGAGCAACAATCGCCCCTCGGCGCCTGCGCCGCGCACCCAGGTATCTACCTTGAACTGCTGGTGTACTGCGTCGATCGGATGCGCCGATTGCGACAGCGCGCTCTGCGCTTTCTCCATCGACTCGGCCCGCATGTAGCAGATCAGGTACTGCTCGCCGCCGAGTTCCAGCGAGAACCATGATTCGATATCCACGCCCTCGTCCACCAGCGTGGCAACGGCTTCGCTCTTGCGCGCGTTCATCGTGTTGGCCCATTGCGCCACCCGTGCGTCGCTACCCGGCTTCAACTTGATCAACCGCGCGTATGCTTCCATCGTCAGGTCTCCGGCGTGTCGGTATCGAGGTCGCCGCGATCGATGCCAGCCCGCGCGGTGTCCGCGAGCGCGCGGTACTTCGCGCGAAAGGCATCCAGCTTGTCTTCTTCGAGCTCTTCCAGATCGAGCAACGCGTTGTGCGCACCTTTCGTAGCTCGTATGAGCTCGTCGAGCTTCACCTGCATCGCCTCGGTGTCGCGGTTCTGCGTGTTCTGAATCAGAAACACCATCAGAAACGTGATGATGGTGGTGCCGGTATTGATGACGAGTTGCCAGGTGTCGCTGAAACCGAACAGCGGACCCGACACCAACCAGACGACGATCAACCCGGCCGCCATTGCGAATACCCACGGTCGCCCGCTGTAATGCGCCGTCGTCTTCGCCACGCGGGAATACCACGTCGCCTTGTGCATGCGGCACCTCATTTCGATACGCTAGCCACATCATGGCCGACAAACGCAAGAAGCTCGACCTCGAGGACGTTACCGACCGGTCGGAACTGCCCGCCGGCTCATTCTCGTCCTGGGTGAAGCGGACGAGAAGCGCCGTTCCCGACAGAGGGACCGCCGACGTTCCGTGTGGCACCTGCATCGCGTGCTGCACGTCGTCGTACTTCATACACGTCGGGCCCGACGAAGTGGAAACGCTGCGCCGGATTCCGAAAGCGCTGCTGTTTCCAGCACCGGGCTTGCCCAAGGGCAACGTGTTGATGGGTTATGACGAGCATGGCCGCTGTCCGATGTTGAAGAACGGACTGTGTTCCATCTATGACGCCCGCCCGAAGACGTGCCGCAACTACGACTGCCGGATCTTTCCGGCGGCGGGCATCGAGAGCGACGGCCGCGACCTGATCGATCGCCAGATCCGCCGCTGGAAGTTCAGCTACGCGTCACCCGTCGATCGCGCCGAGCACGACGCGGTGCAGACCGCCGCGAAGTTCCTGCGCGAACATGCAGATCAATTTCCTAGAGGGGCGATTCCGGTCGGCGCTACCCAGCTCGCGATTCTCGCGATCAGGGTGTTCGACGTATTTCTCGATCCGGAGATCGCGACACGCACCGATTTCGAGACCGTCGAGATCATCGTCGCGAAGATGGCCGCGTTCGAAGACGAGGCCTGATCAGCTCACGAGCACGCGCCTCCGTGAGTTACAGCTCGATCGTCATGAATACGCTGAAGGGATCTTCGCGATAGTCCGCGAACGGTCCACAGGTGCGGAAGCCGAAGCGTTTGTACAGCTCGATCGCGGGCGCGAACGGTTCGCCGGACCCGGTCTCGAGACTCAACCGCCGATACGAACGACGCCGGGCCTCGTCGAAGATGTGTCGCAAGAGGCTCGCGGCCACGCCTTTGCGCAGATGCGCCGTCGCCGTGCGCATCGATTTGATCTCGCCGTGCTGCGCGTTCAGTTCCTTGAGCGCGCCACAACCCATCAGCTGCGAGCCGCCCCACACGCTCCAGAACGTGACCCCCGGGTTACGCAACGCCTCGAGGCCGAGCGCATGCACACTCTCCGGCGGCGAGTGCTGCGACATGCCCTGCAGGTGCAGCCGGATCAGATCGATCACTTCCGGGCTCGTCAGATCGTCGACGCGGATGTTCATTGCGACTTCGCCCGCGCGTAACTCTCCGTCAACATTTCCCATTGGTGTCCGTCGGGGTCGTTCCAGTACACGTTACCGAGTTCGGGATCGACGCGCATATCGACGGGGCCGCGCACCGCGCTGCGGTATGGAATGCCGGCCGCCTTGATGCGGGCGAGGATGGCGTCGAACTCGGCGGGCGTAACGCGGAAACAATAGTGCTCCACCGGAAAGCTCTCGTCCGTTTCGATGAAATCGAGCGTCAGACCGTCGTTGAGGTACACCGGCGAAAACGGTCCCGCGCCGCTTTCCGCCCATGGCACGCCCAGCAACCCGGCGAGGCGTTTCGCCGACGCAATCTGGTTACGGCACGACACGATGAAGTGATCGAGCTGGATCGTCATGGCTGTCTCCGCGCTATCGCACGCTGCGACGCTAACGCTTCTTCTTCCGCGCGTCAGCAGTCGCCCGGTTCTCTTTCACACGCGCCTTCACGATCCTGCCGATCAACGCGTACGGGATCGGCTCGTCGAGCGGGAATTTCAGGTTGCCTTTCTCGTTCGCATACCGCGCGATCTGGGTACGAAGTTTCGCATCGCCTTTCACCGGCGGGTAAAGACCGATGTGATTCGTGAACGCCGCGTAATACACCAGCGTTCGACCCTGCGTGAACGACGGCATTCCATAGCTGATCCGCTCCTGTGCACCGGGCGCTGCTTTGCGGACCGTCGCCCTGATCCTGCGCAGGATCCGCCGGATCTCCGCCGGGAACGCTGCGATGTACTCATCGACGGTTGCGAACTGGGCACGCATAGCGCGCATGACGACTAGAACGCCGCACCATCGAGTGGGCGAATGCGGATCGAGTGCAGTATCGCGGGCTCGAAGTGGCGCGCATTCACCCCCACGTGGTTCTGCGATGGCACGTTGCGGTCAGCATGAACGGAGTTCCTCGCGTTGATCGTTCAGTCGTCCACAGGATGAGCGGGCGTGTCGAGTATGCGTTGATAGAACGCGACGTCGAGCCACCTGCCGAACTTGAATCCTGCGTGTCGCACGGTGCCGGCGTGCACGAAGCCGAATTGTTCGTGCAGGCGGATGCTGTTTGCGTTCGATACGTCGATCGCGCCGATCATCACGTGATACTGCTGCTCGACCGCGGCCTCGATCAGATGTTGCATCAGCACTTTCCCCAGACCTTTGCCGCGATGGTCCCGATGCACGTAGACCGAATGCTCAACCGAATATTTATACGCGGGCCAGGCGCGAAACGTGCCGTAGCTGGCGAAGCCGGCGAGGCGGCCGTCGTCGATCGCGCCGATCACCGGAAATCGGTTGGCGTCTTTCGTTCCGAACCATCCGGCCATGCTGTCGAGCGTACGCGGTTTGTAGTCGTACAGCGCGGTCGAGTTGGCGATCACCTCGTTGAGAATCGCGAGAATCTGCTCCGCGTGCGCGTCGTGATCACAGTGCACGATCTGCATCAGTGTTCCTCGTAGACCACCTTGCCGCCGACGATCGTCAACACGCTGCGCGTCCTCGGCAGGTCCGGCACCGCGACGCTGAACGGGTCTTGCGACAGCACCGCGATGTCGGCGAGCTTGCCGGCGGCGATGGTGCCTTTGTCCTGCTCCGCGAATTCCGCGAAGGCAGAACCCGAGGTGTAGGCGCGCACCGCCTGCTCGCGCGTGATCGCCTCGGGTGGATTCGTCGGATCGGTGATCGCGAACATGATGTTCAGGAACGGATTCATCGGGCCATCCGAGCCCAGCGCCACCGGAATGTCGGCTTCGATCAGCGAGCGCAGCGGTCCCATCGGAGAATGCCAGCGCTGGCGGAACAGCTCGACGAAGGTGAAGTGCGATGGGTTCTGCACCACGACGACTCCCAACGCGCGAGCGCGCGGAATCAGATCGGCGATCACGCCCTCGCCGTGTTCGATGCGCAGGCGCTTCGATTTCCAGTCGACGTTGCCACCATTGACGATTTCCATGGCGTCGAAGACGACGTCGGCGGTCTTGTCGCCGACCGCGTGCAGCAGCAGTTGCTGCTGCAGTTCGAGCGATTCCTTCAGCATCGCCGCGATGTCGCGCTCAGGGAAGTTGAGCTTTCCGTACCAACCGGGACGATCCGCATAATCGTCGCGCAGCGCCGCACCACGCTCGATCGGGGTGCCGTCCAGGATCCACTTGATGCCGCTCACCGTCACGTTCGAGCCGGTTTCCTGCAGGCGGTCGAGCTCCCGGATCTCCGAGAGATCGCGCCCCGAGCGAGTCGTTGGCGAGAACGCGATCGCGCGCACGCGGACCGGCAGGTCGCTCTTGTCCGCGAGCCTCACAAAGCGCTCGATCGGCATGGCCGGGAAAATCTGCAGCGAGGTGATTCCTGCGCGCAACGCCGCATCCGCAACCTCATGCAGCGCGGCGACGATTTCGTCGTCGCTTACCGCAGCCGCCAACGCGCGGGTGGTCTTCCATTGCGCGTACTCCCAATAGCGTCCGTTCAATTCACGCGACGCGGCCACGCGCTCGTAGTAGCCGCCGGCCGGATCGGGTTCGTCGTTCGCAATGTGCAGCAACGACAGCGCCTTCGAGTTGGCGACGTAGCCGTGGCCGTAATACGCGCGCAGCAGCACCGGATGATCCGACGCGAGTTTGTCGAGCGCCGCGCGCGTGACCGCTTCGTCCAGCACCACCGTGTAGCCCACCGGCACGAAGATCCACGTTCCCGGCGCCGTCTTCTGCACCGCAGCGCCGATAGCGGCGCTCGTCTCAGCCCACGTCGGGTCGCTCGTTTCGAAGCGGACTTTGTAGCCTTTCGGATCGGGTCCGAAGTGCACGTGGGCGTCGTTGAAGCCGGGCGTGACGACGCGCTGCTGGAGGTCGATCGTGCGCGTGCGCTCGCCAGCGAGCGCGGCCACCTCGTTCGTGGTGCCCACCTTCACGATGCGCTCGCCGATGATCGCGACCGCTTCGACCATCGGCCGCGCCGGATCGGCGGTGAACACCTGGCCGTTGGTCAGGATCAGATCGACGGGAGCCTCGGCCTCCACGGCCGGAGGCAAAAGCGCAATCAACAGCACGCATCGAGCACGCATCCAGCTCTTCCCCATCGAGTGACGCACGAATAAGCGTCCGACTGTGCCACGTCTTCATTTTTCCGGCCACGGATCGGCCCACGCCGGAATCTGCTGAAGCGCATCGAGCCACCGCACGACGTTCGGGAAATCCGCCAACGGCATTTCCGATTCGCGCCAGTACGTGGCCATCGACGCGAGCTGGAAGTCTGCGATCGTCAGACGATTACACGCCGGGTAGCGGTGTCCCACGAGGTGGCCGTCGAGCACTTTCGCGAACCTGACGAGATCGTTGACGCTCGCTTTCAGCAGGTCGCGATCGGGCGGACCCATCCGGAACGTCGATTTCACGATGTGCTCGAAATAGAACGGCGACACCGCCGGTGACCAGTGGCAGTCGTTCCACGACAACCAGCGCAGCACCTCGACCTGTTCGGCCGGCCGGTTCGCCGGCCACATGTCGGAACCCACCTTGATGCACAGGTGCGCCATGATCGCGGACGCTTCCCACAACACCACGTCGCCGTCGATCAGCGTCGGCGCTTTCATGTTCGGGTTGAGCTTCGCGTAGTCGGGCGCTCTGAGTCCGCCGGCCATCAGGTCCACTTCCACGCACTGCGCTTCGATGCCGAGGTGTTTGATCAGCGCCAGCACGCGCTGCGGGGCTTGCGCCCTGATCCAATAGATCTTCATGGCCTTGCTCCATTCGGTTTGCCCGAACTAGACGAACGGGGCGGCTTCAATTCGACGCACATCAGTCCGATGCAACTTCGCCGCCGGCGGGACCGTAGAAAATGCGCCACAGCGCGAGGTCCTCGCTGAACGCCTCGTAGTGGTGATCGACGCCTGCTGCGACGAACAGCAGATCGCCGGCTTCGAACGCATCGCGCCTGCCCGCATGAACCAGCACGCCGCGGCCGCGGACCACCGCGTAGAGTTCGTCCTGCGCGTGCGGCGTCTGCCGGTTCGGCGGCACCGGAATCGACAGCACCACGTCGAGCGTGCCGCGCTTCAATCCGAGTGCGACGCGCTCCCCGCCAGGTCCGGGGATGGTGGACTGCGTCCGGGCAAAGCTGATCACGCCGCTACGATCGGTCGGGTTCATACGCTAAGTTCGAGGCTGGAGCAGGTCCCAGAGATTACCGTACAGATCGCGAAACACGGCCACCGTTCCATAGCCTTCTTCCTTCGGTTCGCGCACGAACTTCACGCCGCGGGCGCGGAAGGCCCGGTAGTCGCGCCAGAAATCGTCGGTGTAAAGGAAGAGGAACACGCGCCCGCCGGTCTGATTGCCGACGCGTGACGACTGCTCGTCGCCGACCGCACGCGCGAGCAGTATCCGCGTTTCGCGCGCGCCTTTCGGCGCGACCACGACCCAGCGCTTGCTCTGCTCCGGAATGAACGTGTCTTCGATCAGCTCGAAACCGAGCACGTCCGTATAGAACGCGATCGCCTCGTCGTAGTCGCGCACCACGATCGCGATCAGGCCGAGTGAATGTTGCACCGTTCGCGGGCTCCTTCGATGCAGCACAATTACCTGCAGGGTATTTGAACCGCTCACTCGCGCAAAGCGAAGATGTGCGTCGAACAGGAGTGCGCCGATCGTGCCGTTGTCCACGCTGAACACGAACGCCGGAACCGAGCGCGGGTTCCCCCTGCTGCTGAAAGCGTGGCGGCACAAGCGGCGCTTGTCGCAACTCGAACTGGCGTTGTCTTCGGGCGTATCTCAGCGACACGTCAGCTTTCTCGAATCCGGACGCGCACGGCCGAGCCGCAGCATGATTCTGCAGTTGAGCGAAACGCTCGAGGTGCCATTGCGCGAACGCAACGACTGGCTCACCGCAGCCGGATTCGCACCGATCTTCAAAGAGCGGCCGCTCGATCATCCGCAGATGCAGCGGGTCATGAACGCGGTTCGGATGATGCTGACCAATCACGAACCGTTCCCTGCGCTCGCGGTCGATCGTGCATGGAACATCCGCATGACGAATGCGTCGTTCGAACTGCTGAACGGCATGCTCGGTCCCGGCATCTGGGAGCGCATCGGCGGCGCGCAGCGCAACCTGATGCGCCTGTTCTTCCATCCGAACGGCATCCGGCCGTTCGTCGCAAACTGGAGCGCGATTGCGCCGCTGCTGTGGCAACGCGCGCAAAAGGAAGCGGACGCACTCGGCGGGCAGGAAATGCAGGACGTGCTGTCCGCGCTCGCGCCGTTTCAGGACGACAGCGTGCTGCGCGTCGCCGACGACACCGCGCTGGTGCCCGTGTTACCGCTCGTCATCGAGAAGGACGGCGCAAGCATCTCGTTGTTCACGGTCATCGCAACGTTCGGCACGGCGCAGGACGTCACGTCGGACGAGCTGCGCATCGAGAGCTTCTTTCCGGCAGACGACGCCACCGAGCAAGTCTTCCGCGCCGCGGCGCGTGCCGGTGGCGACGCCTGACGACAACGTTAAGCCGACGCGGTTCGTCGAACCGATGTGCGCAGCTCGCGCACAACGAGATACAGCAGCGGCCCGAATGATCCCGCCACCAGCGTGATCAGCACGAACGGCCACGCCGACAGACCCCGCTCGCGCGCGTCACCGATCATCCAGAGGCACGCAAGCCCCGCAACGATCACGAGGTCGAAGAACACCTGCGCGCCGGCCCAACTGCGGAAGTGCGGCTCGAGAATGCCGAGATAGCCGACATCGATCAGCGCGAGCGCGGTGAGCACGCCGAATGCGGCAGTTACCAGCAGCAGTACGATCAGACGACTGGACATGGAAGTCTCCGGTGATTGAGATGGCGGACAGTGTGATCCGTACCGCGACGGCGCCTCAACTACCTCGGAGGTCGTCGAACGATGGCGGTTAGCCCCCTCGTCGAGCCGTTGGACGGACCACGGACGGGTTCGAGAGGAGTTCGTCGCCGCAGTCTGCCACCGACCGGCCTGCCGTATCGACGACGATTCGCTCCACGGTCCATGGGTGATACTCGCGATTCTCGATGTCGCTCCACGTCGGCAACACCAGGCCAGCCACCTCTACAGCGCGCTGCTCTGCGCGTGTTCGATGCTCGCGCGGATCGGAGCACACGACCTCGATGTTGACGTAATCAGCGCCGGAATCGCGCGCCACCTGCTCCCATAAGCGACGCGTCAATTCGATCGGATTGCACGAGTCCGCAATGACGCTCGAGGCGAGCCGGAGGTTGTCGCTCGCAATCCGGTACGCGAGACCGTAGCCCTCGCCCTGCACGTCGAACGAGCACAGCTCACGCAACCCTTGCTCGATCGTATCGATGCGCAGATACACAGCACCGACACGCACCGACAACCATTTCGACAGCGCCGATTTACCGCTGCCCGGCAGTCCGGAAAAGATGTAGAGCATCGGCTTGGGCACTCGTCAGATGCTCATTGCGACACGCGTCGTGCGTTCGACGAGCGTCTCCAGATCCACTTCGTCGTGACCGGCGAGCGACAGTGCCACACGCCCCTGCCACGGTTGCGTCCACTGCGTGGGAATCGCATCGCCCTGGATGCCCCACAGCCCGCCCACCGTTGCGCCATTGCAGTCGGTGTCGAGCCCCGCACCCACCGCGTCGCCGATCGCTGCGCCGAAATCGTCGAGGTGCGAGAACAGCGCCCACACCACCAGCGCGAGGTTGTTCAGCGTGTGCACCGGCGACATGCCATCGTAGTGCGACCGGATCGTCGCGCCGCCGCTCGAATTGCCGGCGAGATCCGCGCCCAATCGCACCGCTTTTGCTGCGCCGCTGGCGGACGGGATCTGGTCGAGCGCCTTCGCGAGGGCGTTGGTGGGATTCGAGTCGGCGAGCGCCGCACCGAGCGCGGCGACGAACACCGCACCGTGAACACCGTCGTCGCGGTGCGACAGCGTCGCATCGCGCCGCGCCAGTTCGGCGGCGAGCGCGGGTCGCCCCGAACAGACCCAGCCGTAAACGTCGGCGCGAATCTGCGCGCCGATCCACTCGTTGAACCGGTTGTCGGAGCACTCGGCGAGATCGAAGCCCGGTTCCCCGCCCCCGGTGAATCGATCGCGTGCGCGCTGCAACAGCACCCGATACGCCGCGCGCTCGGCCGTGAACGTGGCGCCGGCCGGCAACAGATTCATCCACGCGCGCGCGACGTCGGCCGTTGTCATCTGCGCGCCATGCGCTTCCAGCAGCAGCAATGCGATCACGCTGTAGTTGATGTCGTCGTCCGGTTCGCTGCGCGTCAACTCGCCGCGACAACACGTGCGCTGAATGCCTGCGACGTCGTCCCGGAAGCCGATGTAGTCGCGCACCGGAAACGAATCGACGCTGGTGAGATAGTTCCTCAAAGCGTCGTAACCCTGCAGCATCGACATCGTCTCCACCGGCTTGCCGAGCTGGCATCCGGAGATTCGGCCTTGCCACGCACGACGGATGCGCTGCGACAACGCGTCGGTCCGGATTTCGTGCTCGGTCATGTCGGGAAGGTCTCGAACTGCGGCGCATCGCCGCCGATTTGATCCCACGGCGCTTTGGAGCCTACGAAGATGTGCATCGCGATCTCGACGCCCGGGTCGCCGTCGACACTGCCCAGCGTCACTCCGTGCACGTTGCCGCCGACGATGCCGCACAGCGTCGTGCCGCACGCACTGCAAAAGCACAATCCGAAGCCCTGGACGCTTTCATATCGCGTCAGTTCGTTCTCACCCTGGACCCAACGGAACGAGTCGGGTGCTACCTCGGCGTACGCAGATCCTGCCCCGCTGAACGCTTTGCGGCAGCGTGAACAGTGGCAGCTTCGAGCAACGACCAGCGGCGCGTCGATTCCGTACCTGATGCGTCCGCAGAAACAACCGCCGTTGATCAGCATCGGGCCTCCATGCGCGGCGCCGCCCAACGACTGTGTTCGGGCGCGAGTCGGCAACTAGGGATTTGCGGCAGGAACATAGCACACCTCGAGTTTCACCCCATCGGGATCGGCAAAGAACGCTGCATAGTAGTACTCCCCGTAACCGGTGTGACCCGCATAGTTCATCGGCGGATCGAGTACTTCGCCGCCGGCGGACACCACCGCGGCATGCACCCGGTCGACGTGAGCGTCGGATTCCGCGTGAAACGCCAGGTGATGGGGCCCCGGCGCATACCGGTCGTAACGGAGATCTCTGCTTTCAGCAGCAGCGGGCCGAACTTCGATGTCGAACCGGGATCCGTCGCTGTACCGCTTCCCCCACGTCGCGCGCGTCGGATTGTCGCCCGACCATTCTGGCGCGGCGATCGTCCAACGACGGAATCCGAGCGCGGTCAGGAACGCGTGATAGAAAGCGATGGAACGTTCGGGGTAACCGACCGAGATGTCGATGTGGCTCAATGGACCGGTCGATGGCATCGCGTTGACTCTGATCGTGTGCCGCGGCTAGCGATTCACATCGACTACGCAGAACAGGTTCCGGTCCGGATCCTCGAGCACGACGTAATCCGCGTGGGGCTGATAGCGCCACGCGTATCGCCGCGCGCCGAGCTTCACCAGACGTTCCACTTCGTCGCGCGGGTTCGTCGTATAGAGATCGAGATGCAGCCAGCTGCGTTTGCCGGTTCGCTTCACCGGCGACTGGTCCAGCGACACGTTCGGACCCATTCCAGCCGGATCATGAAGAATGACGAAGCCGCCGTTCGGATCGGTATGCTCGACCACGTAGTGGAGCGCTGCCTGCCAGAACGCCCACATGCGTTCGAATTCGTGACAACGGATGACGATCGATCCGATCGTCACGTGCTCGAGTTGGGGGCGGGCCGATGTGGCCATCGTCGTCGGCATCCGTTCTACCAGCGTCCAGGCGCAGGAAAGACCTCGGCGGAAACCCTGTCAATACTCGGACGGGCCAGAGCAGGGGTAGTGATTCGCAGACACGTACAGCGCACCGCCGGTTCCGACGCCGGCGATCACCCTGTTCATGCGCTCGGAGCCGGGTCGAGGTCGATGCGCGCCTTGCCGGCATGCAGTTTCGCGTTCGCATCGATCGCGTCCTGCGCCAACGCGATGTCGCCGAGCGCGGCGAATGCATGCGCGCAACCGCGCGCGACGTCGCGGTCCGTGTAGTGCCTGGCCGCGATCCGGCAGTGCGCCGCCGCGCGCTCGAGCTTTTCCGCCGCCGCTTTGAATTGTTCCGCAACGTCGTCTCTTGGATCGGTCAATTCAGCCTCCTGTTCTGTCGTCGGACTTCCGTTCGCCGCGCCTTCGGTCGCGCCGCGTTCTCTGCTAGTGTCACGGGCCCCATAGGTTCCGAAGGCATCCCGACATGACGATCAAAGTGCACGGCCATCCGCTGTCACCATTCGTGCGCAAAGTGCTGCTGACGCTCGACGTCAAAGGCATCGAGCACGAGAACATCGTGGTCTTCCCAGGCGATTCCAGTCCGCAGTTTCGCGCAGTGAGTCCGCTCGGAAAGATTCCGGTACTGCAGCACGACGATTTTTCCATTGCCGACTCGAGCGTGATCTGCCGCTATCTGGAGCGCGTGTTCCCGACGCCGGCGATTTACCCCGCCGACCCGAAACTGGAGGCGCGCGCGTTGTGGGTGGAAGAGTACGCGGACACGAAGGTTATCGAGAACTGTGCCGGACTCTTTCAGCAGCGCTTCCTGTTCCCGAAGCTGATGAACAAGCCGACCGATCAGGCCATCGTCGACGACATTCTCACGCACGGCCTGCCGCCGGTGCTCGACTACCTCGAGTCGATCGCGCCGGAAAGCGGTTACTTCGTCGGCAACGCGCTGTCGATTGCCGACCTGTCGGTGACGACCTGTTTCCTGCAAGCGCAATACGCCGATTTCGCGGTCGACGCCAAACGGTACCCGAAGCTCGGGCGTTATCTCGCGGCGGCATTCGCGTCGCCGATCGTCACCGCACGGATGGCGAAGGAACGCGCGGTGGTCGGCAACTGACGAAATAAGTGAACGACGGTGGCGCACCGTCGTTCACTGATTCGCGGCGGCATCGGGTGCCCGCCACCCGAACGCTACGGATGCGTCGCGTGCTGCGGAAGATCGTCGGTGACCGATACCCACGGCGCTTTCGATTGGGTCCACAGATGCATCTGTGGCGCCGGCACGTCGCGGTCGTCGATCGCACCGAGCGGAATGCCGCGATATTGCGGCAGACCCGCGGGTTCGTACCAGAGCGGAGAGCCGCACGTACTGCAGAACACCCGCAGACCTCCACCGGAATCGAACTTCGTCACGCCGCCATCCGGTGGCGTAACGGCGAACTGCGCCGTCGGCACCAGACCCCAGGCCGCATAGGCCGTTCCGGAGAATTTCCGGCAGTTCGAGCAGTGACAGTAGCGGGCGTTGTGAACGGTGCCGTCGATTTCGAACGACACGGCTTTGCAGAGACAGCTTCCCTTCATGATCGCGAATACCAGTTCAGCACACGCAGAGCGCGCAGTGTATTCCAGCGGCTCGGTGCGCCGGCCGGTCCTTCCATCTCGAAGTGCTGTTTGCCTTCGTGCGGATTTTCGAGCGGCCACCGGCCGTGGCGATCGCGCTTGCTTTGCACCAGTTCCACTGCCTCGGCGGCGCGCGCGTCGCTCGACAGGCCGGCGCTACGCAGGTAATCGAGTCCCCGCAGCACGTCGTAATACCAGCGCGCCGGAAACGAAAACCGCGTCCACTGCGGATCGACGACCTCGCCGGTGGAGAGCCGCCGGAACAGCCCCCTGTCCAGGAGATACTCGTGCGCGCGATGCCGTGCGTCCCGCACTGTCGATGCGGCGCCTTTGCATCGCTCGTATTCGAGCAGCCCTTCCAGCACGCAGATCGTCGAATGGAACGACGAGCGCTTGCTGCGCGGCCAACAGTTCCAGCCGCCGTCGTCCCGCTGCTCGGCAAGCAGCCGTTCGACGAGCGAATCGCTCGGCTCGCCGAAATACGCGCCGCACGCGAGCACGCGCCCGTTGATGCACGCCTCTTCTTCGCCATCGAAATACGGCGCGTCCTTGAACTCCGGTCCCCAGGTCGTACGACGAACGCGGTCGACTGCGCTACGCGCGCGCTCGGACGACGCGTCGAGCCCGAGTTCTCTCAACATCAGCAGCGTATCGGTCGTCGCGATCCAACCCGGCACCACGTACGGGCCGCCACCCCAGTGGCCGTCCGATGCCTGCAGATCGAGCAATCGCGCGCCCCAGCCTTCGCTCGCAACGCGCGCCCGTTCGCGACCAACGACGGCGTCGGATTCAGCCAACAGGTCGCGCATCACCTGCCAGCGGATCGACGGATCCGAATCCAGTAGCCACGCCATGACTTCGTTCGACATCGGTTCGCACCTCGATGCTGGTCTGCGGTCGGATCACAACGACTTGAAGTACCGCGCCTCGGGCAGGAGCCAGAATCCGGACGCTTCGTACGTGTGTCGTGCGGGCGCGTGGCCCGGGTCCGCGCCGGTGCCCACCATCGCGATCGACATGCCGGCTTTTCTGAACCAGTCGAGCGAATGCTCGATGAGTCGCGCGGCGACGCCGCGACGCTGAAAGTCGGGATCGACGGCAATCATGTAGATCTGCCCCATCTGTTCCTCCGGATGCAGCCTCAATGCCACGAAGCCAGCAATCCGTCCGGTCTCGCCCGCAACCCACACCGGAATTTCGGCATTGGCGCAGACGGACTCCACGGCGCTGCGTTGCGCCGCTTTCCAGTCGTCGCGATAAAACGCGTGAAAGACATCAGGCCCCATCGCGACTTTCAGCGACTCGAACACCGGCGCCCACGCGCGCAGCGACAGCGCCACCACTGCGCCGAGGTTCGACTCGTCGTATGGCTCGATCGTCATGTCGGTGTGCGCGCGACGCCGGTCTCGATGTCGAGACCGAGCTTGGCACGCAGACGCGCAAGCGTCACGCGCTCGAACTCCTCCGGCCATGTCGCCCCGAGTTCGGCTGCGAGCGTACGCGCGCGCGGAAAGAACGCCTCGGCCAGCGCCTTTGACCGCGCGAACACGGACGGCCAGGTGGCTTCGAGCGCGGGCAGATTCGTCAACTGCGAGAACTGCAACTGCGTGAGGTGACGCTTCAGCGAGAGCACCCCACGCTGAGGTTGTGCGCCATTTTCCAGCGTCATGATCCGGATCAGCATGTCGCGCAACAGGTTCGTACCGGTCTGTGCGGTGACGACGTCGTCTCTGCCGTTCACCACCACGGACACGCCGAGCACACGAATGAATTCGTTGACGATCTCGAGAAGACCGTCCGCGGTCAGATTGCGGCGATGTTCGGCAGTCGGCCGCATCTTCTCGAACACGCTCAATCGGTCGAACAGCGGCCGGAGCTGATCCTGTGCGAAATAGACGATCTCGTGTTGAGTGAGCACGGTGAAGTCGAAGCGCAGCCACTCCTTCGTGATGGAATGGATCGTGCGGGCGTTGGGCAGCACGTTCGAGAAGAGGATCGGTTGCACCTTATCCAGATTGTTAGCGAGTTCGTCGAGGCACTTCGGAACGTCGTCCGCGTTTGCCACGACGACGTACACGTCTACGTCGCTGAAGTCGTCCGCTTCGCCTCTCCCGTAGCTGCCGCCCAGAAACGCCCCCCGGACGCGCTCGAGGCCGCCGAGCACCTCGGTTATCCGATCGATCAATGCGCGTTGATTCACGTACCCTCCATCGTTCGGCTACTGCTGCCGATAACTCTGCCGATATTCGAACGCGGCGACGCATTCGGGTAGGTCGTAGTAGAGCGGTGCTCTGTCGCCGGTTTTCCCGCCGTAGTCGGCGTAGAAGCGCTGGCAGTCCTGCAACGTACTCTTCGTCTTCTGCTGCACGCACTCCTGTACGTACATCTCGCGCGCGGGCTCGAGCTTGCGCTCACGCGCCGTTTCGCACTCGGCATCGAGCTGCTGCTGCTTGGATGCACGATCGTCGCCGCCGACGCCGAGCGACGGTATCAGCACTGCGATCGAAAAAAGAAGAACGCCACGGATCTCCATCGCCGACTCTGCCAGCGGACGCAAGCGATGATAACCAGACTCGGCCGTGGTCACTTCGTGCCGAGCGTGAAACCGAACTTCTGCTTCGACGCGAAGCGACCGGTCGGTTCGACGCGCAGCAGCGCCGCGCGCAGCTCGGCTTCGAAGCCATCGGCGGCGACTCCAAGCGCGGGCCGCGATGCAACGGACGTGGAGAACATGAAGCCGATGATCGAGTCGCACGTCCACGTGTGATCCGTCGTCGACTGGTATTCCTGCACCGTCAACCCCGCGGCGCGCAATGCGTGCAGCGGCCCGCCCCATTCGCCGGCATTCGGGTCGCCGAGCGCGCCGGCCGTCCAGCGGTTCACCACGTCCACGAGCGTGCGTTTCCATGGCTCGCGCCCCCGCCACACCGACTCTCCGGCGAGCGTCGCCAGCGATCCGCCGGGCCGCAGCCAGTCGACGCTGCGCTGGAGGATGCGCGGTTGGTCCAGGCGATGGAACGCTTCGCCGATGGTGATGAGTTCCCGCGAGCCCGACGGCAACTGCAGATCCTCCGCTCGCGCCACGCGCCACTCGATGTTGGCGGCACCGCGTATCGTGGCTTCCTGTTGGCCGACGTCGATCATCTCCGCTTCGACGTCCACGGCCAGCACGCTGACGAAGTGCGGCGCCAGCGGAATCGCGACGCGGCCCGGTCCGCAAGCGAGATCCAGCAGCGCGCCGCGTCCAGTCGTTCGGGCGCAGGCCCGCAGGTGGCGCAGAAAGTCGGCCGGATATGGCGGGCGGTATCGCGCGTAGTAAGCGGCCGTGCCGCTGAACGCCGTTTCACCCGATCGCATATGCAACGGTACCAACGACCAGACAGAGGAGCGCCACTACGTCGGCGTAAAACACCCGCGCGACCTGTGCGTTGTATCCGCCGACGCGGCCGCGAACGCCGGATAGCGGCAACAGATGAATGATCGCGACGATGAGCAACATGGCCGACACGACATAGTCCACGTGTTCTTCCTTGCTGGATCTACTCGACCACGAATCTGCCGACGATCAGTTGCCCCGCGCTCGGGTCCTGCGGCGCGAAGCCGAGCCGCGCCACTTCGCTGACGTCGATCGGCACACCGGTGTTCGCACCGGGCGGCTGGAAGTACGGATTCGGACGAATCTGATCGAACGGAATGCGCACTGTCCGCCACGCGTCGCCTTGCAGCGCCGCCCAATGCGTATAGGCGACCCGATTGCGATCGAGGAACGACACCGAAAGCCGCAGCGCGTGGTCGGGTCTGATCCGGAACGCAATCTCTCGTCCAACGGTCCAGTTCCGATCTTCGACCTCGCACCACACGTCGCGTCCGGCCGGATTCGCGCCGGGCGCGGGATACTCGACGAACAGCACCGGCTCGTCCGGCAACGCCGGATCGCTGCCGAGACGCAGCTTCACCTCCGCGTTGGCGCACTGAACACCGCCCAATCCACTTTTGTACGACTGAATGACGATCATCGGACCCTCCCCTCCCACCGACCCGCGGCGAACGTCAGTCCACCGGCGCCGGCACGAGATCCCAGTTAGGAGGCCACGCGAGGTAGTCGAAGCGTTCGCGATATCGCGCGGTAACCGGCACGCGCAACTTCGTCAGCACCGGCTCGGCGTCTTTGTAGAAATCGATCGCCAGCGGCCGATACCACCACGGCTGATACGACAACGCGAGCATCGGCCGCGCTTCGCCGGTCGAGTTCGTCGTTCCCCGGTGCCACATCCGCAGGTCGCGCAGCAACATCGCGCCTTTCGACAACGGCACGCGAACAGGGGGAACCTCGACGCGGCGCGCCTCGAGCCAGTCGTTGGGCACCAGCAGCGTCTTCCGGTGTTCCACCGCGCGCACGTCGAGATGTGTGCCGGGCCACACTTCCAGTGCGCCGTTGTCGAGCGAGACGTCCACGAGTGGAATGTTCACGGCGAGCGACGACGTCGGCGGCGCCTGCTCGAGGCCGGGCCACAGTTGATAGTCGTCCCAGTGCACGGGTTGCTGCTGCGTGGTGTGCGCCAGCATCGTGTTACCGGTGTACAGCGCGAGCCGCACGCGTCCCATCAACGCGCGCGCAATCGATACCGCGATCGGATTCGCGATGATGTCGGCGTACAGATCGCGGGCGCGCGGCGGCGGGTTGTGCTGGACGTGGCCGGGAATGTCCAATGCGAACGGATGGCGAGCCGCCGCGTCGAGATCTTCGGCCATCGACGCGCGCAACGCATCGCAATGGTCGAGGTCGACCGCGCCTTCCAAGATCGAGGCACCGTGCACGCGGATCGACTCGACGACGTTGCTGAGTCTCTCGGCAGACAACGCACCGGCGGCGATTTCTCCAGCGCCGGCGCGCAACGTCACGAAGGGGTGATCGCTCATCGGAGATGGACCGCAGCGCGGGGACTGGAATTTAGCATCGTTCCCCAACGCAGCGGAAATGCGGGCTGATCTCCTGCGAGGTGGCCGTCAGCCCGCGCGCCAGCAACACGCAAACCGCTCGACGCCTGGCCACAGTTCGCCCAGAGAAGTCACCGTAAAGCCGCAGCGTCGGTAGAACGGCACCGCGCCCGCATGCGTTTCTGCGTGCAGTTCGGAAACCGCTCCGCCTTTTCGCACTCCTTCGATCAGACGCCGCCCGATGCCGGCGCGTTGCCTGGCGGGGGACACGGCGATGTACCGGATCTGCACACGTCCTGGGGCCTGCTGTACGAGTCCGATCACGCCGGTGGGAACCACGCCGTCGAACAAGGCGAACGCGGACCACGAAGGATCCGATTCGTATTGCCTCGCGAGCGCCGCGAGCTTTTCGGGCGTCGGGTAACCGACCGCCAAGGCGAATATCTCCCGGATCAAGGGCTCGTCCATTCGCTTCGAGACATCGACGAGCTTCATGGCCCGGTCAACCGCTGCAGGCCGGAGATCAGCAGCAGCGCCGTCGCCCCAGCGCCAGCGGCTATCAACCAGGGGCTGCGCTGTTGCATCCGATGATCCTAACGACGGAGTCGGGCGGCGTCATCGTCGAGTTCTACAGTCCCCATTCGTTGCGCCAGCTCAGCGGGGTCTCGAATCCGGCGAGTGCCGCGTAGACGCTCCACTGGCCGTGATGAATCGCTTCATGCTGCACTACCGTGTAAGCAAGGTCGCCCAGCGTGAACGGAGTTCCGAAGAAATCGATCGTCGCTCGCGCATCGCGCGCATCGGCGCCCTCGAATTTCGCAAGCAGATCACGGTGGGTCGCATCGAGCGCGAGCATCAGTTCTTCGCGACTGAGTGCGCCCGTGTAGTGCGAGTGCTTCTTCGAGAAGTCGGCTCGTTTCGTGACGATCGACTCGGCGTAAACGCCTCGAACGCACACCACGTGCCGCAACTGTTTGCAGAACGGCGCAAAGCCGTCGCCATGTCGGCCGGCAGCGGCTGCGCCGCCTGACCCACGCAGCTGCGGCGAAAAATGCCAATGCGCATCCGGCACAGCGCTTACGAAATCGACGCTCATGCGCTGCATGAAGTCGAAGCGTCGCTTGAAGTCGTCGACTAACACGGCACCTCCATCTGCCGGTCGAGCCAGAGCGGAAGCTCCTGCGCCCCTCGCGCTGAGAGCGCATAGACACCGAGTGACGCCCGATCGAACCAGCCGTATACGTCCCGGTACAGGATGTCCCGCGCTTTCGGTGCCTGCAGCGTGCGGGCGACGTTCGACGCCTTGGTCGGCCCCGCCTCCTGCAGCAACTGCGCGATCTGCAGCGCCTGCTGCCGGTACGCCGTCATCACGCCGCCTCGTCTGTGCAGGCCGCCGGGGTTCGGATCGCCCACGCGCTTGCGGAACTCACCCAACAATCGCTCGTGACGATGCTTCGATCGGCGCGGCTTGTATTCGCCCGGATCGAGGAGCACTGCAACCGGTACGGCGACTGCAGCAGCCGCGTCGACCACCAGCAGTCCCAGGCCGAGCATCCTGAGCAGCTTGACGACGTGTTTGCGCCGCGCGCTCAACACCGAACACTGCTTTGGTACGCCTATATATACCTTCGGCGTGAGCGACAGCCGCTCCACGGCCTGCAACACCACGTTCAGGTTGAGCGAGAGCTTGAGTTCCACCACCACGGGCGCTTCCGCATCGCGCACGGCGAGCACGTCGCAATCGCCGATCTCGCCTTTCACCTCGTAGCGCTGAGATTCGAGGAAGCGCTTCAGCGGCGGATAGAGGTCCGATTCCTTCATGACGGCGAGTGATCCCGTTGCCGTGCCGGCGCGGCGTAGTGTCGATGGAACACGCTCAATTCCGCTCTCGCCGTCAGCGCCGGCAAAGGAAATACCTTCCACGCTTCCGCCGGATTCAGATGCGCGAGGTTCTCCGAAAACGTCTGCGCCGGCCCCGGTATCAACTGTTCATCGTGGTCCAGGAATTGTCCCCACCATGATCCTCCGCTCAGATTGCCCGGCCTGGTGTGAATCGCCAGCGATTCGATGTACGCCGGAGGAAACAGCCTTCTATACGCCTCACGGTTGTACAACCACGAACCACCTGCAACGTGCTGCGCATTCGCGCCGTACGCGCGCCGTATGAACGCGAACATATCGGCGAGTTCGCCGATCCTTCTCGCGTATTTCGTGTGGCTCAGCGGACCCACACCGCCGTCGTTGTCGTTCGGATTGAAGTGGATGCGCACCACCCCGTCGTTCGGCGCGTCGAATCCGAAGCAACCGAACTCGCGATCCGTTGCGGTGCGCCACGTTCCGAGCCGGGTCCGCGCGAACGATTGCGTAAACGCGAGACGCGCGTCCTGCGTTCGTTTCGCGGCCAACCCCTCGACGAAGTCGCTCCACTCCGGCGACTGCATGCCCGCAGACGGTCGACCGAATCCGAAGCGTCGGTGCAGGTTGGTGTAGAACGTGATTGCCGTGGTCAGCGGGAGTTGCGCCCTCGAAGCGAACGCTTCGGCGAAGCGAAGCTGCAACTCGAACCAAGGCGCCAGGCGTTCGGCGCGATCGGTAACGTTCATCGAGACACACCGGCGTCGGCTACGATTTCCCGCAATGAATATGACGGCACGTTCAGAACGACGTACGACGGACACGCGAGCTGCTTCCACAGCGCGAAAGCGTCGACTTCGTTGTGCGCCCCGACGAACAGCGAGATCACGGTTCCATGCGTGATCGCCACGAGGCTCTGCGTCTGTGTCTGGTCCAGCTCGGCAGCAATGGCCGCCGAGAAGCGATTCAGCGCATCGCGTCCGGATTCGGTGCCGAGCACGCGCCGATTCGGCTCGATGAAAATCTCTTTGTTCGCGCGCTCGTGGTCGGCTTTCGATAGAAACGGCAATTGCGGTCGGTCGAACTCCTGCAAACCGTCGACCGACGAACTTCGAACGCCCAGTTCCGCGGCCACCAGCTCGCCCGTCTTCGTGGCTTTCGGTTCCGAACTCGCGATCAGGCGTAGCGGCGCGAAGGCGCGGAGGTGGTCCGCGAGCGGCTTCGCCTGCCGTTCGCCCTCCGCGCCCAACTGCCACGCTTTCGCCGGCTTCGACGAATCGAGCACCGGCAGCGCGTGCTTAACGAGTACGAGGGTCGTCGCGATCATCGGTGCCCATCGACCATGTTGAGCAACGGCGCCTCGCTCGACGGTGGATGTGGCGCGCTGAAACGAACCGCCGCGACGATCGGTTTCCACATCGCCATTTCATCCCGTCCGCCCGGCGACAATTCGAAATAGCGCCGCTCGTACGACTCGATGAATCGCGCCACCGCTTCTCTGGAACGCTCGCTCATTCGGAAATAGAGCCACTCCGTCATCGCAACACAGGTTTGTGCCACGTCCGCCAGCGGATTACCGCGATGCGCGACCACGCAATCGATCACCACAGGACCATCGTCGGTCATCATGAGGTTGCCGGCGTGAAAGTCACCGTGACAGATCCGGTCGCCATCGGGTAGCGACTCCATCGCGCGCAGCACGCGTTCTTTTCGTTCTGGCGACAG
>DATJGR010000221.1:0-3801 GCA_035494855.1 Pseudomonadales bacterium
ACACACGGCGCAGTTGATCGTTCAGGTGGCGGGACGCGCCGGGCGCGCCGAACGTCCCGGCGAGGTGTGGATTCAAACGTTCAATCCCGGCAATCCGTTGCTGCAGGCGCTCGTCGAACGCGGATACGAAGGCTTCGCGACGACCGAACTCGCGCAACGCGCTGCGGCGGGGCTTCCGCCGTTTCGCGCCATGGCCCTTTTGAAGGCCGATGGCGTCGACGTGGACCGAACGCTGGCGTGTCTGCGTTCGCTCGTCGATGGCTTGTCGAGCTTCGCAGTCGAAGTCCTGGGTCCGGCGCAGGCGCCGCTCGCGAGACGCGCGCGTCGTTACCGTTGCCAGACCGCTCTGCTCGCGCGCGACCGAGCCACGCTCGGCGCAGCGCTCGATCAACTGGTTGCATCGCACGGACAGAGCCGATATCCCGGTGTGCGCTGGTCCATCGATGTCGATCCATACGATATGTTTTGAGCGCGCTGCGCGCGTGGCTATGATGCGCGCTGTCTCACCGGCGGAACGAAGATGGCGCAGGATTTCGCGAACGCACAGCGGCACAAACGTGCATTGCGTAGCGATTCACGCAGCCGCCCGCGACAGCGCCAATCCGCATTTCACTGGGGCAGCTTCGGGGCAGGCATTGCGCTCGGCATCGCGTTCACGCTGGCCGGCGCGCTATTGCCGGAATGGTGGGGCAGCAGTCGTCCCGTCGTGGTGGCGCAGGCGCCCGCCGCCAGCGACTCGACGCCCGTAACCCGATTCGAATTCTTCGAACGTCTGCCGAACGAGAAGATCTCGTCGCGTCCTGAGCCAACCGAGACGGCGACCGCACCGCCGGCAGTCGACGGTGCGCACGAGTTTCTGCTGCAGGCCGGATCGTTCACCAACAAAGAGGACGCTGAGCGTTTACGCGCGACGCTCGCGCAATCGGGCTGGAATACGGAGACCGCGACAGTCACGTTGTCGAGCGGGGCCACCCGCCATCGGGTGATCGTCGGACCGTTCTCGTCGTCGCAGGAAACCCAACGCGCTATCAGTCAACTCCGCAAGCAGGACGTAGACGCGCTCGTACTCGCGCGCAAACCGACCGCCGGTTGAATTCGACCGTTGCGGTCCTCACTATGCCCAATCGGCTTGCAGCAACGCCGGAGACTCCGTTGGAACAGTATCGCGGCACGACCATCCTCAGCGTCAGACGCGGCAACATGGTCGTCATCGGCGGCGACGGACAGGTCTCGGTCGGCCAGACCATCATGAAGGGCAACGCGCGCAAGGTGCGCCGGCTCTATAAAGACAGCGTGCTGGCCGGATTCGCCGGCGGCACCGCCGATGCTTTCACGCTGTTCGAGCGATTCGAAAAACAGCTCGATCAATACTCGGGTAACCTCACGCGCGCCGCCGTCGAACTCGCGAAGGACTGGCGCACTGACCGCGCATTGCGGCGTCTCGAAGCGCTGCTGGTGGTAGCCGATGCTCATACCACGCTGATGATCACCGGCAACGGCGACGTCATCGAACCGGAACACAACGTGATCGCCATCGGCTCCGGCGGACCTTATGCCCAGTCGGCGGCGCGCGCCCTGCTGGACAACACCGATCTCGATGCCCGAAGCATCGTCGAGAAGGCGTTGACCATTGCGGCGGACATCTGCATCTATACGAATCACAACCGCACCATCGAGTCGCTGGAGGTCGCGTCATGAGCGTGGCGACGCCCAGCGTGATGACGCCGCGCGAAATCGTCCACGAACTCGACAAGCACATCGTCGGGCAGCAGGCCGCAAAACGCGCCGTTGCGATTGCGTTGCGCAACCGTTGGCGGCGCATGCAACTGAGTGAATCGCTGCGCGACGAAGTGACGCCGAAGAACATTCTGATGATCGGGCCCACCGGCGTCGGCAAAACCGAAATCGCCCGCCGCCTCGCAAAACTGGCAGGTGCGCCGTTCATTAAAGTCGAAGCGACCAAATTCACGGAAGTTGGCTACGTCGGTCGCGATGTGGAGTCGATCATTCGCGATCTCGCCGATGCAGCGGTCAAGATGCTGCGACAGGAGCAGATCGAAAAGGTGAAGCCGCGCGCCGAAGACGCCGCCGAAGATCGAATCCTCGACGCCCTGCTCCCTGAACCGCGTTCGGTCGGATTCGCGGAGACGGCACAACGCTCGGACTCGAGTGCGCGCCAGGTGTTCCGCAAACGACTGCGTGAAGGCGAACTCGACGAAAAAGAAGTCGAGCTCGAGCTTTCCGCGTCGCCGGTCGGTGTCGAGATCATGGCGCCGCCGGGCATGGAAGAGATGACGAATCAGCTGCAGAGCATGTTTTCGAATCTGACGAATCAACGCAAACGCACGGTGCGCCTCAAAGTGAAGGACGCCTTGCGCCGCACGCGCGAAGAGGAGGCGCTCCGGCTCGTCAACGAGGAAGACATCAAAGCGCGTGCAATTGAGAGCGTGGAGCAGACCGGCATCGTATTCCTCGACGAAATCGACAAAGTGGCGAAGCGCGGCGAAACGATGGGCGTGGACGTTTCGCGCGAAGGTGTGCAACGCGACCTGCTGCCGCTGATCGAAGGCTGCACCGTTTCGACGAAGTACGGTATGGTGAAGACCGATCACATCCTGTTCATCGCATCGGGCGCGTTTCATCTGACGAAGCCATCGGACCTCATCCCTGAGCTGCAGGGTCGATTGCCGATTCGCGTCGAGCTCGATGCCCTCACGGCCGATGACTTCAAGCGGATTCTCACCGAGCCCAACGCGTCGCTCACCGAGCAGTATCGCGCGCTGATGGAGACCGAAGGAGTCGAGATCAAATTTACCGACAGCGCCATTGCGCGCATTGCGGAACTCGCGTTTCAGGTGAACGAATCGACCGAGAACATCGGTGCACGCCGGCTGCATACCGTGATGGAGCGGCTGCTGGAAGATGTATCGTTCGAGGCGACCGAACGCTCCGGCGACGACACGTCGGTAAGCATCGACGCGGAGTATGTCGACGCGCGCCTCAGCGGACTGGCGCGCGATCAGGATCTGTCGCGCTACATCCTCTAACGTGGCTACTCAGGCGCCTAGCGAGGTCAAGCTGCATCGCCAATCGCGAGAGCTCGAAGTGGGCTTCCCCGACGGCGCGCGATTCCGGCTTCCATGCGAACTGCTTCGTGTGTACTCGCCCTCCGCCGAAGTTCGGGGGCACGGCGCTGGCGACCGCAAGCTGATGACCGGCAAGAAATACGTGAACATTCAGCAGATAGACCTCGTTGGCAACTACGCCATCCGCATTGTCTTCGACGACGGTCACGACACCGGCATCTACGCCTGGGACTATCTGCGGGAGCTCGGCGAACAGCGCGACGCCTACTGGCAGCGCTACCTCGAAGAATTGAAGGTTGCGAACTCCAGCCGATTGCCGAACATTCCGATCGGCCATTGGCAACCCGACAAAGGCTAGGCGCCATGCAGCCCGACGAAGAAGAGCGCGTCGACTTCGGCCTTCAGAAAGTTCCGGCTTCCGAAAAAGCCCGGCGCGTCGGCCGAGTGTTCGCGTCGGTGGCCCAGCGCTACGACGTGATGAACGATCTGATGTCGCTCGGTTCGCATCGAATCATGAAGCGAATGGTCGTCGAGATGTCCGGAGTGCGCGCGGGGCAGAACGTTCTCGATCTCGCCGGTGGAACCGGCGACTTCGCCGCCCTGTATGGGCCGTTGGTTGGCGACACGGGGAAGGTGGTTCTGGCCGACATCAACGGCGCGATGATGGAGGTCGGACGCGACCGGCTGTTCGATAGCGGTCTCACGAACGTCGCGT
>DATJGR010000222.1:0-2353 GCA_035494855.1 Pseudomonadales bacterium
GAGTACGCGGCCAAATTCTACATACATTTCAACGGCTTTTGCGCCGAGGACAAATCTCTCTCTGATGGATAACCAGCTTGCCGAAGGTGATCGGCTGTTTCTCATTGCTGAGAGCCTCGCGCAGGATTTCTCACTGTTTCCCTCCAGCGGGTCGACCGGCATCGAACATCACGTTCGCGGTCTGCTGTCGCGCGCACAGATCGCGCGACAGCTCGAACTGCTGAACAACCTCGACATCGATTCGTACATCGAGTCGGTGGTGGCGAAGGCCGAAGATCCGGGTCGCATCGACGCGCCGACCGTCATCCGGCAGCTCGGTTCGAAGCTTCACGACGAGCGCATCGACGGACCGTTCTATTCGGCGATGCTCGACATGGACTTCGACGGCGAGAGCCGCACGATCGCATTCATCGCGCAGGATCGTTCGGTGAAGAACGGCGTCTGGATGCCGCAGCATCACCTCGCCGCCGCCGAACTGGTCGGGGAGTGTTCGAAGCGCAACATCGCGATCGTCAGTCTGATGGACACCCCCGGCGCCGATGCGGAGGAAGCCGCCAACAAGGCGAATCAGGCGCACAGCATCTCGCGGTTGATCGCCGAGATGTGCAACGTCGACGTGCCCAACATCGGCATCGTGTTCGGGCTCGGCTACTCGGGTGGTGCAATCCCGCTGGCCGCCAGCAACCTGATTCTGTCGGTGCGCGACGGCGTATTCAGCACGATCCAGCCGAAGGGCCTCGCCAACATCGCGCGGCGGCTGAACCTGTCGTGGCAGGAGTGCGCCAAGTACGTCGGTCTGTCGCCGTACGAGCTGTACGCGCAGGGCAATATCGACGGCATCATCGACTACGCACCCGGCGAGGGCGACGACAAGCTCGAGAACCTGCGCCTCGCGATCGTCACCGGCATCGATTCGATCGAGGACAGCACGAAGCAGTTCGTCGCGGAGAATCCGTACATCCTCGATCACTATCGGCACAACCTGGAGCGTTACCTGAAGCCGTCGAAGCGGCTGGTCGCGATGGAATCGCGCGCGCTGTTGCGACTGTCGAAAACGCCGACCGAATACACCAACGTGTTCGGCGTGGCCTACCGCTATCTGCGGTACCTCGGCACGCGCAAGCGCATCAAGGCGACCACCACCAAACAATACGGTCGCCTGTCTGCGCAGGAGTTGCCGAAAGGGGAGTTGTCGGAGCGATCCGATCGCGAACGGCGCCAGACCTTCCTGAAGTGGCTGCAGGATCCCGAGAAGGTCATCTACGACGACGCCCTTGCGAAAGCCTGGCGCAGCTACAACGAAAAGAAGCAGGCGATGGACGACGAGCGCGGCCGCATCGCGCAACTGCTGTTCGGCGAACCGCGCAAGAACTACGAAGACGCGCGCGCGAGTCTGCTCACCAGCGTGAGCATGTACCTGTACAACCGCTGGAAGAGCGAGGCACAGGGTAACCTCAAGGCGCTGATCCATTTCCTGCGCGACCACGCCGACTCGCGTCAGCTGCTGCGCATCAGTGAAATCAAAGAACCGCGAGCCTTTGCCGAAGCGTTGGCGGCCGACCGCGTGCTGGGTCCGCTATTCCGAGAGCGCTTCAGCCATGAAGGCAAAAAGCTGCTGAACATCCGCGGGCTGCGCGACAAGTCCGACAGCTACCTGCGACACCAGTTGACGGCCGAGATCAATCTCGCGCTCACCGACGAACGTCTGTCCGACCTCATCGACGACACGCTGCTGTCGACCCGCGTGAAGACGATGCTGGCGGAGCGCCGCAGCGACGTCGCGATCAACCGGCAGATTCTCGACGACCGCTACTCCTCGCATCTCGGCGGGCAGGAAGCCGTACCGACCGGCGGGCAGCCGCGCGACGTGACGGTGCTCGACGTGCTGGTGGACGACGCGCTGCGGGATGACTTCGTCACCGAGTGCGAGAATCTGTTGCTGTTCGACTCGGTGTACGACCAGATCATCGAGCACCTCGACACGATCGCCGAGGAGGCCGAGTCCACGCGCGCATTGTCGAAGCGCACCATCACGAAGCTGCTGGACACCACCCTGGCGCAAGCGGCGCGCGCGGCGGTGAACGGCAACGCCGGAACGGCGTCGGGCGAGGCCATCGTCGAGCGGTTGCGGGGTCAGTTTTTCCGCTGGTTCCTGCGCGTGGCCGATACGCCGCGCAGCACCGACTTTTTCCGGGCGGTCGAGGAGTGGAAGAAGACCAGCTTCCCGCATCTGTCGGATACGTTATTCGTCGTCGTCACGTTCCTGTTCGAGCGTCTGCTCGGCATGCATCTGCAGTCGGAGAAGGACCGCCGTAGATACGACGGACGCATCTCGCCGCGCGCGATCGGGCGT
>DATJGR010000223.1:0-7951 GCA_035494855.1 Pseudomonadales bacterium
GAACGGGCTCAGGTGCGGATTTCTGTAGCCGAGGTCGACGATGAGTCCGACGACCGCTTGCGTGTTCTCGAGGTGATACAGAAAGCCCCCGGAGAACCCACCAGGCAGATGATTGCACGGCCAGCCCATCGCGTGGATCACTTTGCCGGGCACGTGCTTCTCAGGATCGAGATCCCACAGTTCCTTCAGGCCGATTGCATAGTGCTGGGTGGCGGATTCGTCGGCGAGTTGGAACTTCCTGATGAGCTGCTTGCCGAGGTTGCCGCGACAGCCCTCGGCAAAGATCGTGTACTTGCCGATCAGTTCGTATCCGGGCTGATAAGTGGGCTTGTGCGATCCGTCCGCTGCAACGCCCATGTCGCCGGTGGCAACGCCGCGCACGCTGCCGTCATCGTTGTACAGAATTTCCGATCCGGCGAATCCGGGAAACAGGTTCACGCCAAGTGCTTCGGCCTGTTCGCCGAGCCAACGACAGAGATTTCCTAGGCTCAGCGCGTAGTTGCCGTGGTTGTGCGTGGCATTCGGAACGAGCCAACTCGGCACTTTGATGCCGTTGGTGTCGTTGACCAGGTAGTAGACGTCGTCCTCAGTAACAGGCGTATTGAGGGGCGCGCCGCGCTCGCGCCAGTCGGGGAACAGTTCGGTCAGCGCGCGCGGCTCGAGCACCGCACCCGAAAGGATGTGCGCGCCGATCTCGGAACCTTTTTCGATGACGCACACGCTGATCTCGTGCCCGGTTTTCTGGGAGCGCTGCATCAGGCGACACGCCGCCGCCAGTCCAGCCGGGCCGCCGCCGACGATCACGACATCGAATTCCATGGATTCGCGTGCCAAAAAAGACTCTCCTTTCCTGTGTTGGATAGCGGCGCGGAGGGCCGGGATTATAGAGAACGGCCTGTTCGAACTCTATTGAGGCCGGACGTAGCCGGCCACGAAGGAGCGCAGCCGCGCTTGCCTTGACCTCGCCGACGATGGCAGGGAGAATACCGCGCCCTCGGACCCCGGTCCGATTCCGCCGAAAATCAAATCGTCTGCAAACAATCCGCTACGAGTCGAGGATCAGATGAAGGTACTGGTTCCAGTTAAGCGCGTCGTCGACGCGAATGTGAAAGTGCGCGTCAAACCGGACAAGACCGGCATCGATCTCGCCAACGTCAAAATGGCCGTCAATCCCTTCTGCGAAATCGCAATCGAAGAAGCCGTTCGCTTGAAGGAAGCCGGTGTCGCAACGGAAATCATCGCGGTTTCGGTCGGCGCGGCGAATTGCCAGGAACAGTTGCGCACCTGTCTGGCGCTGGGTGCCGATCGCGCGATTCTCGTGCAAACCGACGTGGAAATTCAGCCGCTCGGAATCGCGAAGATCATCAAGGCGATCTACGACAAAGAGCGGCCGCAGATCGTGTTGTTCGGCAAACAGAGCATCGACGGCGACAACAGTCAGACCGGACAGATGTTCGCAGCGCTCGCCGGTTTGGCACAAGGCACGTTTGCGTCGAAGGTGAGCGTTGCCGACGGCAAGATGTCGGTCACGCGAGAAATCGACGGCGGACTGCAGACGGTTTCGATGAGTCTGCCCGCCGTGGTGACGACGGACCTGCGCCTCAACGAACCCCGCTACGCGTCGCTGCCGAACATCATGAAGGCCAAGAAGAAGCCGATGGAAGTGGTGACCCCCGCCGACCTCGGCGTCGACGTCGCGCCGACGTTTGCAGTGCTGTCGGTCGAACCGCCGCCGCCCCGCAAAGCCGGTATCAAAGTGAAGTCGGTCGAGGAACTCGTCGATAAATTGCGGAACGAAGCGAAGGTGATTTCATGAGTATTCTCGTCGTTGCGGAACACGACAACACCGCGCTCAAGCCCGTCACGCTCAACGTCATTGCGGCCGCAAAGAAACTCGGCGGCGATCTCGATGTGCTCGTTGCTGGCGCCGGATGCAAATCCGTTGCCGAACAGGCAGCAGCGATCGGTGGTGTGAAGAAAGTCCTGCTAGCTGACAACCCAGCGTACGGACACCAGCTCGCCGAGAACGTGGCGCTGCTCGTTGTCGAAATCGGCAAGAACTACTCGCACGTACTGACGGGCCATACGACTGCCGGCAAGAATTTCCTGCCGCGCGTTGCCGCACTGCTCAACGTCGCACAGATCTCCGACATCATCGCGGTCGAAGGCCAGGACACGTTCAAGCGTCCGATCTATGCCGGTAACGGAATCGCGACGATCAAGTCGAACGACCCCATCAAGGTGCTGTCGGTGCGGGGCACGGCGTTCGATCCGGCGGCAGCGACCGGCGGAGCCGCGTCGATCGAGAACGTCGCGAACGTTCACGATGCCGGGCTGTCCAGTTTCGTCAGCGAGCAGATCGTGAAGAGCGAACGTCCAGAACTGACGGCCGCGAAGGTCGTCATCTCCGGCGGTCGCGGCATGCAGAACGGTGAGAACTTCAAACTGCTCGACGGCATCGCCGACAAGCTCGGCGCAGCGGTTGGCGCGTCCCGCGCCGCGGTGGACGCAGGATTCGTTCCGAACGACATGCAGGTCGGGCAGACCGGCAAGATCGTTGCGCCCGATCTGTACATCGCAGTCGGGATATCCGGCGCGATCCAGCACCTGGCCGGCATGAAGGACAGCAAAGTCATCGTCGCGATCAACAAGGACGAAGATGCGCCGATCTTCCAGGTTGCGGACTACGGTCTGGTCGCCGATCTGTTTCAGGCGGTGCCGGAGTTCGAACGACTTCTCTGATCGGATCGTTGGTTCAAAGAAGGCCCGGCGCGCGGGGCTTTTTCTTTTCGGGTGAGACGACTACCGGCGCGGAATCCGTTTGGCGGTGTACCACGTGACCGGGCGCGCGTGGTTGTGCACTTCGTCGGCCACGTCGAGGATCAGCGCGAACAACGCCATCCGCAGCAGCACGCCGTTGTCGGTTTGACGGAAGATCGCGAGGTTCGGATTCTCATCCAGGTCTGAATCGAGTTCGTTCGCTTGCGAGCGCGAGTCGCGTGGCAGCGGATGCATGATCACCGTGTTCGGCTCGCAGTTCTCCGTGTACACGGTCTGGTTCAACCGGAATAGACCGCGGTAGCGATCAGCTTCTTCCTGACTCGGGAAGCGCTCTTCCTGGGTGCGCGTCACGTACAGGATGTCGACGTGATGGATGCCGGTGGTCAACTCGTTGAGCAGGGTGACCTGGTGACCGCGAGATCGGAGCACGTCGATGACGTCGTCAGGCGCTTCGAGTCCGGGCGGTGACACGAGGTTGAACTGGATAGCTTCAAATTTCGCCAGCAGTTTGCACAACGAGTGCACCGCGCGTCCGTATCGCAAGTCGCCGACCATCGCGATCCGCAACTGGTCGATGCCGCGTTGTCTGCCCGCCATTTCCTTTCTGATCGTGTAGAGGTCGAGCAACGCCTGGCTCGGATGTTCGTTGGGGCCGTCACCGGCATTCACCACTGGCACCCGGCTCGCGGTGGCAAACTCCGCCACGGATCCGGCTTCGGGATGGCGCATCACGATGACGTCGCTATATCCCGACAGCACGCGTGCTGTATCGAACAGCGATTCGCCCTTCGCGAGTGACGACGCTTTCACTTCTGTCGTTTCGCGAACGTCGCCGCCAAGCAAATTGAACGCGCAGCCGAACGATATGCGCGTTCGTGTGCTCGGTTCGAAGAACATGTTGCCGAGGATCGCGCCTTCGAGGACGCGCGTGATGCGCTTGCGTTGCGCGTACGGTTCCATTTCGTCGGCAATCGAAAAGACTCGGTCGATCGCTTCGCGATCGAACTGGTCGACCGACAACACGTGGCGTCCGACGAAGTCCACTAGCGCCCCGATCGAAAAATCTGCGGAACGGTAATGAACTGGCGGCGAGTTCTCAAGCCTTATCGTTACAAGCGAGGGTCATCTCATGGATCCAGTGCAGCGACGCAGTGCAGCCGGTCCCAGAGCAGTATCACGTCGTCGAATGCCCTGCGATTCCCGGCATCCGCAAACCACTCGACGAATTGAACGCGATCGCGCTCGCTGACGTCGTGCGCGCGCAACCGCGCGAACCACTCGACCGCTTCGTCGGTCTGATCCTGTCTTCGTTGTAGTGCAGAGTTCGTCATTTCGCTTCGCAGGACGCCGGACCTTCAGGCTGCCTGCCTAGTATGACGATTGCGCGAAGCGTTCCCTCAGCAGCGAGTTACAAACTACCCTCGGTTCGTCGCGTCAGACACTCAGGCTGTCGCGAAGGTGCCGCAGCGCGCGCGCGATGTACTTCTCGACCATGCTGGTGGACACGCCCAACTGCATCGCGATATCGGGATAGGACATGTCGCGACCCCGGTGAAGGACGAAGGCCTGACGACAATCAGCGGGGAGATCCTGAAGCGCGGCGCGAACCCGCTCGATCGACTCTTCGGCTGCCACCGATCGCTCGGCGGACGGAAGCCCCTCGGTCCGGTCGCGCATCTCCTCGCGATTCACGCGTTGTTCCAATGCGTGCCGGCGGGCCCGGTCGATGCCGAGATTCGATGCCATCTGGAACAGGTACGCCTTCGGGTTCGAGAGCTGTTGCGGGTGCTCGAGTCGATGCATCCTGAGCCACGCCTCCTGGGCAATCTCTGCCGCGTCTTCGCGATCTCGCAAGCGGGACGTGAGGAATTTGAGCAACGGCGTCGATTGCTCCTGAAACAGCTCCAGCAAAAACTCTGGATTGGATTTCAAGCAGGTCGGCGGGTAACGGAAGTGCGGGTGATGATACCAGAGCGGTTGTGGGTCGACCTCACGTATGTGAGGTACCGCACGTTTCCGGTGCACGCGTCCAGAAATCCGACGCTGTCATAGGCCCGCGTAGCGGGCGCTGCTATGATTTCGCCGCTTTCGTGCCGGATGCACGATCTGCCTGGCCTATCTATATGAGTCAAGTTCTCGAATCTGATGCCGAAACGCGCCCGAGTCTGTTGCCGTTCACATTCGCGCGGCGATTCGGCGTAGCTATTACCACGACTGACGGCGCCCAACCGGTCGACGTCGCCTATAGGAAACAGCCGGATCTGACTGTTTTGGCCGAGTTGCGTCGCTTCGCCGGGGCACCGATCGCGTTGCGCCGCGTGTCAGATGAAGAATTCGAGTCGATCCTGTCGACGACGTACTCGCGCGATTCCTCGCAGGCGCGCCAGATGGTCGAAGACATGGGAGACGAACTCGACCTCGCGAGCCTCGCCGATTCGGTCCCCGAGACGGAGGACCTGCTCGATCAGGAGGACGACGCACCGATCATCCGTCTGATCAATGCGCTGCTGGCGGAAGCGATCCGCGAGAACGCCTCCGATATTCATATTGAGACATTCGAGAAGCAGCTGGTCGTACGCTTCCGCGTCGACGGCGTAATGCGCGAGATCGTGCAACCGAAGCGAGCGCTGGCGCCGCTGCTGGTGTCGCGTATCAAGGTCATGGCAAAGCTCGACATCGCCGAAAAGCGCGTTCCGCAGGACGGGCGCATTTCGTTGCGAATCGGCGGACGCGAGGTCGATGTACGCGTATCGACGATGCCTGCCAGCAACGGCGAGCGCGTCGTTCTGCGATTGCTCGACAAACAGGCTGGTCGCCTGAACCTCAACAATCTGGGCATGTCGGAGAAGACACTCGCCCGGCTACGCGAGGTCGTGCACAAGCCGCACGGCATTTTTCTGGTCACCGGTCCGACCGGATCTGGTAAAACCACCACGCTTTATTCGAGCCTCGCGGAACTCGAGAGCGCGACGATCAACATTCTGACCGTCGAAGACCCGATTGAATACAACCTGCCCGGCATCGGTCAAACGCAGGTGAACAACAAAGCCGATATGACCTTCGTGCGTGGGCTGCGCGCGATTCTGCGACAGGACCCCGATGTGGTGATGGTCGGCGAGATCCGCGACCTCGAAACCGCGGACATCGCCGTGCAGGCGAGTCTCACGGGCCACCTCGTGATGTCGACGCTGCACACGAACACGGCAGTCGGCGCGGTGACGCGTCTCGTCGACATGGGCGTGGAACCGTTCCTGCTCGCCACCAGCCTCGTCGGCGTCCTCGCGCAGCGGCTGGTGCGCGTGCTGTGTCCGGATTGTCGCCAACAGACGAGTGCCGACAGCTTCGAATGCCAGTTCCTCGGTATCGACTACGCGCGCGCACCGACGATCTATCGCGCTGCGGGTTGCGAGCTGTGCGGCCACAGCGGCTTCCGAGGTCGCATCGGGATCTACGAACTGGTCGTGGTCGACGACGCTCTGCGCGAACGGATCCACGATCGCGCGTCCGAGCAGGATCTGACCCGGCACGTACGGCGGACGTGCCCCGGCATTCGCGAAGACGGCCGCGACAAAGTTCTGAGCGGCGTGACCACAGTGCAGGAAATCCTCCGCGTCACGCTGGAAGATTGATCGGCCATGGCCGCATACGAGTACATCGCCCTCGACGCGGGCGGACGCCAGAAAAAAGGTGTCATCGAGGCCGACAGCAGTCGCCAGATCCGCCAGATTCTGCGCGATCAAGGACTCGTACCTCTCTCAGTTGACACCGCGTCCGAACGTTCCGGCACATCGTCCCGCGGCCGCCGCTTCCGGTGGCGGCGCGGCATGTCCGCGCTCGACCTCGCGCTGTTCACGCGGCAGATGTCGACGCTGCTGGCGGCGTCGCTTCCGGTCGAGGAGGCGCTCAGGGCCGTCGCGCAGCAGACCGAGAAGAGTCACATCAGCACGATGGTGATGGGCATCCGAAGCCGCGTTCTGGAAGGCCATTCGCTGGCGTCCAGTCTCGGCGATTTTCCGACTGCGTTCTCGCATCTCTACCGTTCCACCGTGATGGCCGGAGAACAATCCGGTCACCTCGACTCTGTACTCGAGAACCTCGCGGGTTACACCGAGCGTCGATACGATTCGTCGCGCAATGTGGAAATGGCGATGTTCTATCCCGCCATCTTGTTCCTGTTGGCGATCGGCATCGTTGGCGCGTTGCTGGTTTATGTCGTGCCGGACATCGTTCACGTGTTCGAGAACACCGGCCAGCAGCTGCCCTGGCTCACCGCCGCGCTGATCGGTCTTTCCGAGTTCGTGCGCGGTTATGGCTGGCTGCTTGCGCTACTCGGGGTCGCCGCATTCTTCTTCGCACGCTGGCTTTCGCGACAGCCCGACTTTCGGCTGGAATGGGATCGCCGCAAGTTCCGGGTGCCGCTGGTGCGTCGGATCACGCGCGCGAACAATTCCAGCAGATACGCGAGCACGCTGAGCATTCTCACGTTGTCCGGTGTGCCGCTCGTCGAAGCGATGACGATCGCGGCCGAAGTGGTCGGCAACACCTGGTTGAAGAAGCGCTTGACGGAGGCGACGAGGCGAGTCAGCGAAGGGGCGAGCTTGCGCGTTGCGTTGGAGTCCGCGGGCCATTTCCCGCCGATGATGCTGCACATGGTGGCCAGCGGCGAGGCCAGCGGCGAGCTCGATCAGATGCTCGCAAAAGTAGCCGACTACCAGCAGCAGGAGCTGGAGCGCATCGTTACGACGATGGTGCGCCTGTTCGAACCGGCGATGCTGCTGTTGATGGGCGGTCTCGTGATGCTGATCGTTCTCGCCATTCTTCTCCCAATCCTGAGCATGAACAAACTGGTGACTTAGCGATGCATCAAAGAACGTATCGAACGCGTACGTCGGGTTTTACGCTGATCGAGATCATGGTGGTTGTGGTCATCATCGGTATCCTCGGCGCGCTGATCATTCCGAACGTCGTGGGTCGCGACGATCAGGCGCGCGCCACCGCGGTGAAGAATGACCTGCGCGCAGTGGCCAATGCGCTCGAGATGTACAAGCTCGACAACTTCCACTATCCGTCTACCGACCAGGGTCTTCAGGCGCTCGTCACGAAGCCGAGCGGCTTCCCCGAAGCGAAGAACTTCAATCCGAACGGCTACCTGAAGAAGGTTCCGACCGAT
>DATJGR010000224.1:0-3209 GCA_035494855.1 Pseudomonadales bacterium
CGGCGACGGAGCCGCCGATGGCGGCGCCGATCAGGATCGCCGGGATCAGCACCACGAGACCGCCGATGTGCACGCCTAGCACGGTGGCGGCGATCGCGATCGCCATGCCGAGCACGCCGTAGATGTTGCCGCGCCGCGACGTCTCCTGTTTGCTCAAGCCCCCGAGGCTCAGAATGAAGAGCACTGCCGCGCCGAGGTACGAAACGATGATGTAGCCGATCGCCATGAGCTTCTCGTTAGTCCCGTCGAAACATCTTCAGCATGCGGTGCGTGACCCAGAAGCCGCCGCAGATGTTGATCGTCGCGATCAACACCGATACAGCGGCGAGCGCTTTCACCAGCCACGACGCGCTGCCGATCTGCAGCAGCGCACCGATGACAATGATGCCGCTGATGGCATTCGTGACGCTCATCAACGGCGTGTGCAGCGCCGGGGTTACGTTCCAGATCACGTGAAATCCGAGAAAGCACGCGAGAACGAACACCGTCAGATGCTGCATGAACGCCGGCGGTGCGGCGCCACCGACGGCCGCCAGTGCGATGGCGGCCAGCGTCAGCAACAGCGCGGCGCTGCTGGCCTTGATCGGTCCAGATTTCTTCGGCGCCCTCGCGGCTGATGGGAGGACCGGTTTGGCAAGGACGGCGCGTGCGGCCACTGGTCCGACCGGCGCGGGTTGCGGCAACGGCACTCTCGGCGGTGGCGGCCACGTTATGGCGCCTTCGTGAACGACAGTAGCGCCGCGAATCACGTCGTCGTCCATGTCGATTACGACGCGTCCATCCTTCGCTGGCGTGAGTTCCACCAGCAGGTGTAGGACGTTGGTCGCATAAAGCTGGCTCGACTGGGTCGGCATCCGGCTCGGCAGGTCGGTGTAACCGATAATGGTGACGCCCGAGTACTCGACTACCTCGCCCGGCACGGTGAGATCGCAGTTGCCACCTTGTTCCGCCGCGAGATCGACGATGACGCCGCCATCGGTCATCGATTCGATCATGCCGGCCGTGATGAGTTTTGGTGCAGGCTTACCGGGAATCTGCGCGGTGGTGACGATGATGTCTACTTCCATCGCCTGGCGCCCGAACAGATCCATCTCGGCTTTGATGAACTCCGGGCTCATCTGTTTCGCATAGCCACCGCTGCCGGCGCCATCCTCTTTCATGTCTAGATCGAGTACCTCTGCACCGAGGCTCTTGATCTGGTCGCGGACTTCGGGGCGGACGTCGAAGGCCCTAACGATGGCACCGAGGCTGCGCGCGGCACCGATGGCGGCGAGCCCGGCGACGCCTGCACCGATCACCATCACCTTCGCCGGGGCGACCTTGCCTGCGGCGGTGATCTGGCCCATGAAAAAGCGGCCGAAGTGTTGCGCTGCTTCGACGATGGCGCGATAGCCGGCGATGTTGGCCATCGAACTCAGCGCGTCGAGCTTTTGCGCGCGCGACATGCGCGGCACGCAGTCCATCGCGAGTACGGTGGCTTTGCGCGCTTTGAGGCGGTTCATCAGCTCGGAGTTCTGCGCCGGCAACACGAAGCAGATGAGCGTCGCGCCCTCGCGCAGCAGTTGCGACTCGTGCACGCCGAGCCGTACGTCCGGCTCGGGAGCGCGCACCTTCAGCACGATGTCCGAGTCCGCCCACAGCGCACGCGCATTCGGCAGGATTTCGGCGCCCGCTTGGCGATAAGCATCGTCGGTGAAGGCGGCGTTCGTGCCGGCACCGCGTTCGATGGCCACGCGGTAGCCGAGTTTGGCGAGTTGTTCGACGGTTTCGGGCGTTGCCGCGACGCGACGTTCGCCGACGTGGATTTCCTTCGGAATGCCGATTTTCATCTGGCTCGTCTCTCCGTGACCGGCCGCTCCATGGGTTATTTCGATGCGCGGATCCGCCAGCAGCGATGGATGCGCGGACTGCGGCGAAAGTCCTCGTCGATGGTTTCGGCGGTAATGTTAACGCACTCGAGGCCCGCGAGCGCGCTTTCGTTCAATTTGAAGCTGCGCAGGTTCGTCGAAAAATACAACGTCCCATCTGCTGCCAACAGATCGACGCAGGCGCGGATCAGCTCCACGTGGTCGCGCTGGATGTCCAGAACACCTTCAGTCGCTTTCGAGTTCGAGAACGACGGCGGATCGAGCAGAATCAGGTCGTATCGCTCCATGTGCGTTGCCGCGTGGGCGAGCCACTCCTTGCAGTCGGCGCGGATCAGCCGGTGATCGCGCAGATCGCGCCCGTTGAGTTCGAGATTGCGCAGTGCCCAGTTCAGATACGTGTTCGACAGGTCTACCGACACGCTGCTCGATGCACCACCGCGGAGCGCGTGCACGGTGGCGGCGCCGGTGTACGAATAGAGATTGAGGAAGCGCTTGCCGCGACTCTCGCGCTGAATGCGCATTCGCAACGGCCGATGGTCGAGGAAGAGACCGGTGTCGAGATAGTCGCGCAGGTTCACCAGCAGCGTGCAACCGCCCTCGGTCACTGCGTGGAACTCGGCGGCGGTGTCCTGGCGATCGTACTGCGCGGCGCCGCGCTTTCGCTCGCGCGTTTTCATGACGACGTACGCGGCGTCGACGCCGAACAGTTCCGGCAGCACCGCTTCCACCGATTCACGTCGCAGTTGCGCCTTGGCCGCATCGATGCCGGCCGGCGGCGCGTACTCCTGCACGTGCAGCCGCGTTGCCTCGCTGCTGCGATACAGATCCACCGCGAACGCGTAGTCCGGCAGATCGGCGTCGTAGACGCGATAGCACGCCACATCGTGGCGTTGCGCCCAACGGTCGAGGTGCTTGCGATTCTTGCGGATCCGGTTGCTGAAATCGCCGATGCCGGCGTCGAGCGGGTGCACATCGTGACTGTGGTGCCTGGCACTGTCTGTTGACTTGTCGCGCGGCGGCAGCACGCGGTCCGCGGCGACGTCGAAGGTCAGCAGCACCTCGTCGATCGCACCGTTGCGCGCGGGATTCTTCTTCTTGAGCCGCAAGCCGGTGCGGAAACCGAGTTCCACGTCGGGCGCGAGTATCGACGCGCGCCAGCCTTCGAAGCGCGCGCGCAGCACCGCGCCGAGTTCGGCGAACAGGGCCGGCAGCGCGTCGACGTCCGACAGACGCTCGCCATACGGCGGATTGCAGATCAGCAGCCCGCGCGGCGCGGGCGGCTCGATGTCGCGCAGTTCGCGCTGTTCCACCGTCACGTAGGGCGAGAGACACGCGGCTTCG
>DATJGR010000225.1:0-3346 GCA_035494855.1 Pseudomonadales bacterium
CAGCGTGATGTCGAGGAGTTTGGCGGCGCGCCGCGCGTCGTCGTAGAAGAGCTCGTAGAAGTCGCCCATGCGATAGAACAGCAGCGTGTCGGGATGCTCGGCCTTGATCCGCAGATACTGCTGCATCATCGGCGTGTGCGACGACAAAACGGTTGGGGCGAGAGGCTGAAGCGGCATGGGGGTGCGAGTGAAGCAGACGCTCTCGACGAGCGTCAACCGATCATCGGTCTGTGCGATCGCGGTAGCGTTTGGCCGCCATGCGCGTAAGAGATCGCTGATCTGGCAGGAATCAGCCGGCGGACGGTTGCCAAGCCGTACTGATTAAATATACAGTACCGCCTACATCGACTGTTTCACCCGACGGAGTCCATCAATGAGTGATGCCAAGACCAACAAAGAGCGCGCGCTCTCAGCCGCGCTGACGCAGATCGAGCGCCAATTCGGCAAGGGATCGATGATGCGGCTCGGCGACCAGGAGCCCGATCTGGTGCCATCGATTTCGACGGGTTCGCTCGGTCTCGACATCGCGCTGGGCGTGGGCGGCCTGCCGCGCGGCCGGGTCGTCGAAATCTACGGGCCGGAATCCTCCGGTAAAACCACGCTGACGCTGCAGGTGATCGCGGAAGCGCAGAAGCAGGGCGGCACGTGTGCGTTCATCGATGCGGAACACGCGCTCGATCCGATCTATGCGGCGTCGCTCGGTGTGAACACTGACGAGTTGCTCGTGTCGCAACCCGACACCGGCGAACAGGCGCTCGAGATCTGCGACATGATCGTGCGTTCCGGCGCGGTCGACGTCGTCGTCATCGACTCGGTTGCCGCACTCACGCCGAAAGCCGAAATCGAAGGCGAAATGGGCGATGCGCACGTCGGTCTGCAGGCGCGGCTGATGAGCCAGGCGCTGCGCAAGATGACGGCGAACATCAAGCATTCGAAAACGCTGGTGATCTTCATCAACCAGATCCGCATGAAGATCGGCGTGATGTTCGGCTCGCCCGAAACGACCACCGGCGGCAATGCGCTCAAGTTCTATTCGTCGGTACGCCTCGATATCCGTCGCATCGGCGCCGTGAAAGAAGGCGACGAAGTGGTCGGTAACGAAACCCGCGTGAAGGTGGTCAAGAACAAGGTGGCACCGCCGTTCAAGCAGGCCGAGTTCCAGATCATGTACGGCAAAGGCATCAACCTGCTCGGCGAGCTGGTCGACATCGGCGTGAAGCTGAACGTCATCGAAAAGTCCGGCGCCTGGTACAGCTACAAAACAGACCGGATCGGGCAGGGCAAGAAGAACGCCTGCGATTTCCTCGAAGCGAATCCGGAGATGGCGAAAGAGATCGAGACCGAAATCCGCAATCAACTGCTGCCGAACGGTCGTGCCGCGGTCGACAGCGTGACGTTGTCGGCATCGGCCGACGACACGGTCGAAGCGCTCGAGATCTGACCGGACATACTTCGTGTTGGATGAGCAACCCGATGACTGCGATGCGCGCGACGAGATCGACGTCGCACGCGACACGGCGATCAGGCTGCTTGCACGGCGCGAGCACTCGGCCGACGAGCTGCGTCGCAAACTGAAACGACGCGGCTACGCGCAGACCATCGTCGACCAGGTGATCGCAACCCTCAGCAATGCCGCTTCGGTGTCGGATGCGCGCTTCGCGGAGAGTTTCGTGCGAGTGCGGTCCGAGCGCGGTCAGGGGCCGCTGCGCATCCGTGCCGAACTGCGCGAGCGCGGCGTCACCGACGTGCTGGTTGACGAAGTCCTGACGACGACGTCCGAGTTCTGGTTGGAGCGCGCGAACCGCGCGCGAGCGAAACGCTTCGGCTCCGCGGCACCGGCATCGCGCGACGAGTGGAACCGCCAAGCGCGCTTTCTCGCGCAGCGCGGCTTTCCGTCCGATCTGATCTACCGCGCGCTCGGCGACGCGCGCGGGTAGCGCACCCGCTTCGCGAATTTCCCCGCAAATCAGTGCGTTGGCCTGAATCGGCGTCGGCTCGTGTATACTTGCGCCCCTTTTTTGGCTGCGCGATCGATCCGCCATGAAGACCGCTGAAATCCGCTCGAAGTATCTCGCGTTCTTTGCTGAGCGGGGCCATCGCGTGGTGCCGTCGAGTTCGCTCGTACCGTCCGGCGACAACACGTTGTTGTTCACCAACGCAGGGATGGTGCAGTTCAAAGACGCGCTGATCGGCATTCAGGATCTCGGCTTCCAGCGCGCCACGTCGGCGCAACGCTGCGTGCGCGCAGGCGGCAAGCACAACGACCTCGAGAACGTCGGCTACACCGCGCGCCATCACACGTTCTTCGAAATGATGGGCAACTTCAGCTTCGCCGACTACTTCAAAGAAGACACGATCCGCTGGGCCTGGGAGTTCGTCACGCAAGTGCTGCAGATTCCGCGCGAGCGCCTGTGGGTGACCGTGCATCCCGACGATGACCAGTCGCGCACGTTGTGGATCGACCAAATCGGGGTCGATCCGAAGCGCGTCGTGCCGATTGCCGACAACTTCTGGGCGATGGGCGATACAGGGCCGTGCGGACCGTGCACCGAGATCTTCTACGACCACGGACCGGAAATACCCGGCGGCCCGCCGGGTTCGCCGGATGAGGACGGTGATCGTTTCGTCGAGTTCTGGAATCTGGTGTTTCCGCAGTTCGATCGTTCGCCCGACGGCACGCTCACTCCGTTGCCGAAACCGGGCGTCGATACCGGGATGGGTCTCGAGCGCGTCGCGGCCATCACGCAGGGTGTGCATTCCAACTACGAGATCGATCTGTTCCGCAACCTGCTGCGCGCGGTCGGCGACATCGCCGGCGTCGGCCGGAACGATCTGATGGGTAATCCTTCGTTGCGCGTCATCGCGGACCACATCCGTTCATGCGCGTTTCTAGTCGCCGATGGAGTGGTGCCGTCGAACGAAGACCGCGGCTACGTTTTGCGTCGAATCATTCGCCGCGCGCTGCGTCATGGCCACAAGCTCGACATCCGCGGCACGTTCTTCCATCGTCTGGTGGAACCGCTCGCCAACGAGATGGGTGAGGCGTACCCGATCCTCGATCAACAGCGCGAGCACATCGCGAAGGTACTGCTCGCCGAAGAGGAACGCTTCGCCGAGACCCTCGCGCAAGGCATGGAACTGCTGGAGAAGAGCATTCGCAACCTGAAAGGTCGCGAAATTCCGGGCGACGTCGCATTCCGTCTCTACGATACGTTCGGGTTTCCCACCGACCTGACGGCAGACATTGCGCGCGAACGCGGGCTCACCGTCGATACCACGGGTTTCGACATCGAAATGGAGAAACAGCGCGAGCGGGCGCGCTCGGCAAGCCGCTTCGACGCTGACA
>DATJGR010000226.1:0-11163 GCA_035494855.1 Pseudomonadales bacterium
GGGCTCAACGCGGCACTCGTTCCAGTGAACGGCGGATACACGGTAAAAGAAGCGTTCGCCGAAGCCAGCATTCCAGTCATTCAGGGTATGCGATTCATCCAGGATCTGACGTTCGATCTGGGCTATCGCTATTCCGACTACACCTCGGATGTCGAAACAGACACGTACAAGTACGCAGGTACATGGACGATCGACAACCAACTCAAACTACGCGCGAGCTATCAGCGCGCCGTGCGCGCCCCCAACATCGTCGAACTGTTCGGTCCGGTCACCGGCAACCTGTTCGCGCTGGGGAATGACCCGTGTCACAAAGACGCGCCTGGCGACGCGCTCAGCGTCAATGGATACACATTCGATCAGTGCGCGCGCACCGGCGTGACCCAAGCGGTATGGGACGCAGGTGGTCCCTCGAACTCCCCCGCAGACCAATACAACACCATCATCGGAGGCAACGTAGACCTGGATCCGGAATCGTCGGATACGTACTCATACGGCTTCATCCTGAACCCGAACTTTATGGACAACGTCTCACTGACCGTCGACTACTACGACATCAAGGTCGATAAGGCGATTACGCAGGTACTCGGCGAGACCAAGTTGACGGAATGCCTCAACGGCAACCTGGCGATCTGCGGAGATATTCACCGGAACCATAACGCGGACGATTCGCTGTGGCTCGGCAATGCATCACCCACCAACGGCATCGACGCGATCTACATCAACAGCGGATTCTTCCAGGTGAAGGGCATCGATACCGAAATACACTCGACGTGGGACCTGGGCAATCGCTGGGGCAGCCTCGACGTCAGCGACCAGCTCGCGTACGTCGATTCGTGGGAGCAACAGGAATTGCCCGGAACCAAAGTGGAGCACTGCGAAGGCCTCTACGGCGAATCGTGCGAGACGCCGCTGCCGAAATATCGCAACCGCTTCTCCACAACGTGGACGTCACCCTGGAACGTGATCCTGAATGTGTCGTGGCGCTACGTCGATGGCGTCAAAGAGGTTCCCGGTGCGGACGATGCGATAAACATCCCGTCGCGGAACTACTTCGACGTCGCCGCAATCTGGAACGTCACCGAGTACGCGACCGTGCGCGCCGGCGTGAATAACCTGCTCGACACCGCGCCGCCAACTCAGGACAACGGCATCACCGCGCGCAACAACGGAAACGTCTACACCGGCGCATACGATGCAATGGGACAGTACTGGTTCCTCGCGGCGAGCTTCCACATGTAGGAGGGGGGTTGTTGTTTCGTTCAGGAAATGGCCGGCGCTCGCCGGCCTTTTTCATGCATCATTCAGCCTACCGGTCGGTTGACGTTCAATCAGCAGCATCACTGGACCCAAGTACGCGCATGAACAGCCACGCGCTGCTGCAACAAGCCGCCGATCTCATCCAGGCAGGAAATGTCGGCGACGCCGCCGCGGTGTGCCGACGCTTGCTTGCGTCGCAGCCGGAACATCCCGATGCGCTGCACCTGCTCGCCATGGCGACCCGATCGAGCGACCCCCAAGGAGCCGAGCGCCTGTTCCGGGAAAGTCTGGCGCGCGCACCGCAGCAGCCGAGCGTGCGGGTGAACATGGCCAACTTTCTGCGATCGTCCAATCGCATCGCCGAGGCGGAATCGCTGCTGCGCCAGACGATCGAGATGGCCCCCGACTTCGTTCCTGGTTGGTACAACCTGGGCATTCTGCTGCGCGCAGCGGGACGACTGGACGAAGCGGAAACGTGCGCGGCGCGGACAAATGCACTTTCGCCGGCATACGCTGCCGGCTGGGAGTTACGTGCCGCGATCGAGCAGCAGCGCGGTGACATTGCCGCCGCCATCGCGGCGTGCCGAACGGGGTTGCGGCACGCGCCGGCCGCCGCGCGGCTGCACTACTCGCTGGGTCAGTTACTGCGCGAGGATTGCCGCTTCGCCGAGGCCGCACAGGCCTACGAGGCCGCGCTCGCATGCGGTTTCGACACGCCCGACCTCTATCGAAACAGCGGTGAGGCACATCTAGAGGCGGGTCACAGCGAGCAGGCTCTCACGATGCTCGAAACCGGCGTCACTCGCTTTCCGGACAACGCGCTGCTGCAACGGTTGCGCGCAGGGCTGCACTGGGAAACCGGCGCCCCAGGAGATCCGTTGGCGCGCCTGTGGCAGGCGGCCCGAAGCAAACCGCGCGACGCAACGCTGTGGCATACACTGGCCGGGCTGCTGAAAAGACTCGACCGCATCGGTGAGTCGGACGCGGCGTTGGATGAAGCGAAGCGTTCGGACTGTCCGCTCACCCCGGACCTCGTGGTGATGGATGCGCTTCGATTGGCACGCACCGGCGACGTCCCGAGTGCGACTCGGCTGTTCGACACCGTCGTCGCCGAACATCCAGCGCACACAGGCTTTCGTCTTGCGTTCGCCGAACACCTGCTGTCCACCGGCGATCCGGCGCGCGCAGAGCAGGTCTGTGCCGCAATCATTTCCGCAGATCCCAACGAGCAGCTAGCGTGGGCATACCTCGGCACGGCGTGGCAACTGCTCGGCGACGCACGCAGCAACTGGCTGCTCGACTACGAGCGCATGGTCGTTCCGGTCACAGTAGAGCCGCCAGCGGGTCACGCGAGCGCCGAAGCCTTCTTCCGCGACGTCACCGCCGTACTCGAGACGCTCCACCACACGCGGGCACGTCCGATCGACCAGACTGTGCGCGGCGGCACGCAGACCAGTGGCTACCTGTTTCGATTGAAGCAACCGATCCTGCTGCTGCTCGAGCAACAGATTCGGGCAGCCGTCCGTTCAGCGCTCGCTGCAGCGCCACACGATCCGAGGAATCCGTTCTGGGGACGCCGGCCGAGGGGTGGCACGGGCGATTGGTTCCGGTTCGCAGGTTGCTGGTCCGTGCGCCTGACGAACCAGGGGTTTCACACCAACCACGTTCACCGGTCGGGTTGGGTGAGCTCGGCGCTGTATGTCGACTTGCCGGACGAGATGCGTGGCGCCGCCGACCACGCCGGGCACATCCAATTCGGCGTGCCGCCGGTCGAAACGGGTCTCGTCTTGCCGCCCCAGCGCACGGTGGAACCGCGCATCGGCGAGTTGCTGTTGTTCCCTTCCTATATGTGGCACGGCACGGTGCCGTTCACGGCGACACGGCCGCGCGTTACCGTTGCTTTCGATCTCGTTCCCATTGGCTGACTATTCCCAACAGTTGAACCATGGCGTCGTCCTTACAAACCTTGCTCGACACCGGTTCGCAGATGCTGCGAAGCCAGCAGTTCGCGGACGCGCAAAACGTTGCCGCGACATTGCTGCAACAGTACCCCGGCAACCCGCTGGCGTTGCTTTTCGCAGCCGATACCGCCGATGCGCAGGGCAACACAACGGACGCCCTACGTCACCTTGAAGCCGTGCCGCCCGGTTCACCGCACCACGCCCAGGTCGCACTTCGTAAATCGCAACTTCTGTTCGGACTGCACCGTCGCGCGGAAGCTCGCGACACTGCGCTGTCCGTGGCCGCGCGGATCTCGGATCCGACGCAGGTCACGGCACTCGCGCAAGTGTTGACCGATTGTCAGGACCCCGACGCTGCGCGCGTCTGGTTGCTCAAGGCGCTCGAACGTTTTCCCGAGCATCCCCAGCTGCTCGCCGACGCTGCGCGCGCGGAGTTCCACCTCAACCGCATCGACGAAGCCGAGGAACACCTTGCAACGCTCCTGCGTGTCCAACCATTTCACGCGGGCGCGCTGCACTTGAGATCGACGCTGCGAACTCAGACGCTCGAGCGAAATCACGTCACCGATCTGGAGGGGCGGCTGCAGCGCGAACCGAATCGGTTGAACCTCGAGGTTGCTGCCAACTTCGCGCTGGCCAAGGAATACGAGGATCTGCAGAAATACGACCGATCATTTGCCGCACTGAGCCGCGGCACGAAGGCCTACCGCCGCACGCTACGTTACGATTCGGCGACCGAGTTGGCGAGCCAGGCCGCGATACGGGAGAAGTTCACCGCGAACACGCTGCCAACGCTCGGCGAAGGATATGCCGAAGACGGACCGATCTTCATCGTCGGCATGCCCAGAACCGGCACGACGCTTGTCGAGCGCATCCTGACAAGCCATAGCGATGTGGGCGCGTTGGGTGAACTGAAGGACTTTCCGCTGCTGATGACAGCGATGGTTCGGGAACGCCTTGCCGCCTCCCCGTCGGGCGAAGGCGACATCGATGCGTCGCTGCGGATCGACTTCCGCGAGCTCGGCCGTCGCTATATCCAATCGGCGCGACAACTCGCCGGCGGCGCCCGATATTTCGTCGACAAGCTGCCGTACAACTTCCTCTACTGTGGCTACATCCTCGCGGCGTTGCCTCGCGCGAAGATCATCCACCTGCGCCGCGATCCGCTCGATACCTGTTACGCGGTGTACAAGACGTTGTTCTTCAATGCGTACTCCTATTCGTACGATCTGCAGGAACTGGCGGACTACTATGTCGGCTATCGTGCGCACATGGATCATTGGCACCACGTGCTCCCGGGTCGAATCCTCGACGTCACGTACGAAGAGCTCGTCCGCGATCCCGAGTCGCAGGCGCGCCGTGTGTTCGACTGGTGCGGCTTGCCTTGGCAAGCGTCGGTGCTCGATTTCCACGCACAACAACGACCTTCGATGACCGCGAGTGCAATGCAGGTGCGCAAACCGATCTACACGCATTCGGTCGGTGCCTGGCGGCGCAACGAGTCGGCCCTGGCACCAGTGCGTGAACGACTGGAGCGGGCCGGTTTGATCCCGCCAGGAGATGCAACGCCGCCCACTCACTAAGGCGAGCTGTCGTACCAGCCGTTTCGCGCAGTCATCATTGCGGAGATCAATTCACGCTCGGTGCCACTCAGCAGCGGATTCCAGATATCGAATATCAGGATCACCCTCGTCCCGTCAGCGTCGTTCCACGCTTCGTGCTCGATCGTATCGTCGAACACCCACGCCTCGCCCATGCGCCACTCGCGAGTCTCGTTCCCCACGCGGAATCCGGCCGGTCCAGGCAATACCAGCGGCAGATGCACCAGTAGACGGGCATTCGTCGATCCACTGTGCGGTGGTATGCGGGTGCGTGGCGCCAGTGCCGAAAACACTATGGTGGGTGCGAATCCGGGTTGGTCGGCGAGCGGCATCGTGTCGAGCAACGCGGCGGTTTGCGGACATCGTGCGATCGCCTCCTTTTGCGGAACGCCGTCCCGCCACAACCATAGCGAACTCCATAGCCGCGAGTGGTTGAGCTCGCCGAATTGATTGACCGGCGTGCCCGGCGGATAAGCGATGTACGGTGCAAAGCCCGGCATTCCTTCTTCGAGCAGCGTCACCAATTCCATGCGAATCGTCGGCGTAGCCGATTCCAGCCGCGGCAGCCACGGAAACAGTTCCCGATCGAAGAACGGAATGGCCGGCAAGCGCGGCACGTGTAGTTGCACCGGACGTGCTTCGTACACGCGTTTGGAGCCGGCATAAATGTCTAGACACTCGTCGAAGCGAGTCAGCTTTTCGGTGGCGTACACGGAGCGTACGGTCTCGACTTCCCTGCGCAGATGCGCGGCGAGCGCCAGCGAATCTTCTTCTACTACGCTGGTTGCGTGGTCGATTGCCGATTCGAGCGGCGCCGGCACATCGGCGGTCGGCGCAATTTTCAGCGCGTCGCGATAGACGAGCGCCGCGAGGCGCGGCCTTCCGAGCCGCTCGAGCACGGCGCCCTTCGACATCAGCGCGAGGAAGAAGTACGGATCGATCGCGAGCGTGTCTTCGAGCGTACGCAGCGCCTCGGAAAATCGCCCCAACACCCGCAAAGCGAGCGCGCGGTGCAACATCAGATCGACGTTGCCGGGCTGTTCACGGCAGGCCTGGTCCACACGCTCCAGGGCCTGCGACGGCTGACCACGCTGCAGAAGATTCAAAACCTCGCCGATGACACGCCGCGTTTCGGCCGACGCCTCAACGCTCACCGGCTCGCTCCAGCCCCAACATTTCCACCACGTCGCGAAGATGGTCGCGATAGTGGCGCCAACGACCGACCGACCGTTCATGCACGGGCTCGCGAACCTGCCACACGCTCGCAGTCCGCACGCGGTTGCGCTGTGACGCAAAGTCGAGCATGCGTTTGTCCCACGTGAGGTCGAGAAATGCGCAGACGTTTTTCAATGTCTGCTCGGGTTCGCCGACCAGCTCCTCGTATTGCACGTCGAGGATCCGGCTCGGAAACAGCGTTCTCCAGTGATCCAGCAACTGACGGCAACCACGCAGATGGTGCGCAATGTCGCCGAGATCCGTCGAGTAAGGAAGCTGCTCCGCATCGAGCTGCTGGAAGAAGATCGAGAGACAGGTATCGAGCGGGTCGCGGTGCATCACGACGAACTTCGCTTCCGGAAACAGACCATGCAGCAACCCCAGATAACGCCAGGTATCCGGTCGTTTGTCGATCACTCGGCCACCGCCGAAACGGCGTTCGAGCAGCGCAAGATAACCTTGCCCCGCAGCGCGCAACGCTGCCGGATCCGCAGCGCCGAAACGAATCGACTCGTTCACGAGCTCTGGACCGAAGTAGAAGATCTCACCACCCGGCGTGAGCGCGGGATGACTCCCGAGCATGCGTTCGAGCAGGGTGGTCCCGCTGCGCCACATGCCACACACGAACACGAGCGGATTCGCCGAGACCGGCTGCGCAGTCGACAGCCACGATGCGCCGAACAGCGCTGCGAGCGTCGCGTTCTCGTGCTCGTTCGTCGCGCGACCGTACGCTGGCGCCCCGCCGCGGGAGATCGCATTCGCGGCTGCATAAGCGGCGAACGCGTCGTCGTAACGCCCGCACGCGTCGAGCGCACTACCGAGCGCGAACGACAGCGCTTCGCGCGCGGTGGGCAGCAGATCGGCCCTCTGCAGCCGCAACCGGACACGGTCGGCGAGCACCGCGTCGTCGCCGCGCCCTTTGCTCGCGTGAACGACTCGTGCAAACGCATCGTGATGATCGGGATCGACTGCCAGTACACGCTCGAACTGCTCGAGTGCCGCTTCACGTTCGCCAAACTCTTCGTGCCACAAGCCGAGGTTGTAAAGCGCTGGAACCCACTCCCCATCGATGCCAAGCGCCTGGACGAACGCGTCGCGCGCTTCGTCATGGCACTCGAGTTCGCCCAGCACGACGCCGAGATTGCTCCATGCATCGGCGGCGCCGTCGATACCGAGATCAATCGCGACCCGATATGCATCGGCTGCTTCTTCGAGGCGACCCACCCGGCGCAGAAACACGGCACGATTGAAATGCGCAGGCGCAAGATCGGGTCGCACGACGCAGAGACGCGCATAGACTTCGACGATTTCGTGCACCCGCCCGAGTCGTTCGAGCACTTCGGCCAGCGCAAAGTACGTCTGCGAACGCGCCGGATCGACTTCGATGCAGCGCGTCAGCGCGCGCGCCGCCGCTTCGGGCCGCTGAATCTGCTCGTAGAAATCCGCCAGCAATTCCAGAAGATCGGCGTTGCCCTGGTCTTTCGCCAGCGCCCCCAACAGAAGCTGCTCTGCGTCGTGAACACGGCGTTGCGCGAGCAGATCGCGCGTCTGTTTGATCAGCGCCCGTTCGGCGAGGCGCGCCGGCTTCATTGCAGACGCTTCACGCCGATGGACTTATCGGCTTCCACCACCCTCAACACCCAGAAACCCATCAGATTCTTGTGCAACTCGACCTCAGGGGCTTCGGCACGATAGTGCCAGCGACCTGCGAGCCGTTGTTTCCACACTTGACCGTTCTGCAACCGGAACACCGTGTCGCCGTCCCAACCGTCGAACGCCCCGGCGACGCGGGTCTTGATGCCTTCCTCATCGGCCTTTGCCGCTTCCGCCTTCACCACTTCATCCTGACGGCGCACTTCCGGCGCTTCGTGCGCCGTATAGCGAACCACCCAGCGATTCAACGCCTCGATCTGCTGGGGGGTCAGCTTGTCGAGGCCGGCCGCCTCGAACTCTTCCGGCGTCATCAGCTTGCGGATGTCGGGTCCATCCGCCCGGACGACTCCGCAGAGTGGCACCGATGCCAACGCCAGATGAGCGACGAACCTGACGATCTTCGAATGCATTGAGCTAGCTTCGCGTACCGGACCGTCCCCGGGCAAGCCGATGTCGCACCTAGCGATCAGCCGTTCTCAACCCCAGCACCGCGAGCTTGTCGGCGTAGCGTTTCTTGTCGGTGTCTTCGGTACTGACCCGCTCGGCAATGGCGAGCGCCGACCGCGCGCCAGCCACGTCGCCTTGCCTGTAGTGAACGAGCCCTTCGAGAAAGTAGAAACGGTGGTCGTCGCGTTTCAGCGAGATCGCCTTTTCGATTTCTCCGAGCGCCGTTTCGTAGTTGCCTGCCTTATACGCCGAGTCGGCCAGCGCGTAGTGGTAGTACGGATTCATCCGTTCGTACGTCCGAATTCGGCTGCGATACGTCTCGGCGAGTGCGGTGTTGCCGATCTCGTCGTTCAATCGGGCGAGATTGGTCAACGCCGATTTTTCGTTCGGATTGATCCGCAGCGCCTGCTCGTACGCCGCCTGCGCCGACTCGTAATGGCGCTGCCGCGAATACAACGCACCGAGGTTCACCCACGTACCTGCCACCAGGGAGCTTTTCGAGATCGCCAACTTGAAGTTCGCGAACGCCAAACGCAGGTCGCCGGCGCGCATCGCCTCCACGGCGCGATTGTTGTAGTACAGCGCGAACGCGACCCGGTCGGAGACGGCGTGGCGTGGCCACGCGCCTTCGTATTCTGGCGTGTTGAAGTCAACGATGTAGTCGCGGCTCACTACCCCCAGGCGAACACCGCGTACGACGACGTTGATGTGGCTGTTCAACATCACCCATCCGTCAGCGGAGTCCCAGATCGGCGGCACGTCGATGATCTGGTACCGCGCGTCCAGGCGCGCTTCACGCGCTAATGCGACAAACAGGTTGGTGAACGACAGACAGTTACCCGCGCGACCCCGGAACGTTTCCGATGCCGTGAAGGTCTGTCCCGCTTCGTACTGCAGGTCGAGATACCCGGCATCGGCCATACCGTTGATCAAGCGCTTCATGCGCAACCAATCGACCGCCATCGCTCTACCATTGGCCGTGACGAATTCCGCCATCTCCGGCGACACCGCAAGGATGTCGACCTCCTGCGCAGCCGGAACGGTCTCGCCAAACAGTTCCTGACCATCCAACAAAGGGGATGCCACACGAACTTCGTGAGGGGTGGGCGCCGTCGAACAGGCGACCAGCGCCGACAGGAGCAGAACAAGCGAGGCGGACTTCGACATGGCACCGATCGTCCTCCTAGGCGCTTCAAATTGGAACCTGCGTCGGAGGCAGTGTCCGAACCGATCCGACAGCCGCCGGCGGGCGGCGATCCGCTGCTGCCCGCGGGCCGCCCGCCTTTCCCCGGCTGTTGAATTGGTTTAGCGTTCGGCCGTTACCGGGGAGACACCAGATGAAAGCCGCCACGGGTCTGACTCAGGCCCTCGCAGAACGCATTTCGGCCACGCGATGGGACGACCTTCCAGCTGCGGCGCAGACCGTCGCGAAGCAGTGTCTGCTCGACTTCATCGGGGTGGCACTCGCCGGCGCGCGCGAACCGCTCGCGGAAATCCTCAATGCCGACGCCGACGATCTCGGCGGCCATCCCCAGGCAGCGCTGATTGGTCGCGGGCGTCGCGGCAACGTCGAGCAGGCGGCGTTGATCAACGGCGCCGCCGGCCATGCGCACGACTACGACGACGTCCACATGGCGATGAACGGACACCCCACCGTGCCGGTGGCGCCCGCCGCCCTCGCACTTGCTGAACATCACCACAAAGGGGCGAAGGCGCTGCTTGCCGCATTCGCGGCCGGAGTGGACGCGGAGTGCATCATCGGACGGTATCTGGGCTCTTCGCACTATGCCGAGGGGTGGCACGCAACCGGAACGCTGGGCAGCTTTGGTGCCGCAGCGGCCGCATCGAACCTGCTCGGTCTCGAAGCCGAGGCCACGGCGCGCGCGCTTGGCATCGCGGGCACGCAAGCAGCCGGACTCAAATCGCAGTTCGGTACGATGTGCAAACCGCTGCATGCAGGGCACGCCGCCGCCGTCGGCGTCCAGGCCGCGCGGTTGGCGGCGCGCGGCTTCACCAGCCGCACCGACATTCTCGAAACGGCGCAGGGATTCGCTGCCACTCAGGGACACGGCGCATCCGCCGAGCGATTCAATCGCGCGCTGATCGAAGACAGTTACCTGCCCGGCGTCTGCTTCAAATACCACGCGGCCTGCTACATGACCCATTCGTCCATCGAAGCGATCCGCGAGCTGGTCGATAAGCACCGCATCGCCGCGGACGACGTTCGCGACGTCGAGATCACCGTCAACGAGGGCCACTTCGGCGTCTGCAACATACAGGCGCCCACCACCGGCCTCGAAACGAAGTTCAGCCTGCGCATGACGGCCGCGATGGCGTTGAGCGGCCGCGATACGTCCGGCATCGATACCTACACCGACGCGTTGCCGCGCGATCCGGCTCTCGTAGCGTTGAGGGATCGCGTGCGGGTGGTCGCGTGGCCCGAAGCGCGTCCCGAAACGCGCGTACGCATCGGCGTCGGCGATCGTGCGTACGAGACCGAGACCAACGTCGGCATCCCGCTCACCGATCTCGACGCGCAATGGACCAAGCTGATCCGCAAGTTTCATGCGCTCGTAGACCCGGTGCTCGGGGGCAACAGCGCCGCGCAACTCGTAGCGACGTGCAGGAATCTGGAACGCGAGGACGACCTCGAGCCCTTCTGGAAGCTGATCCGGGGCGCGGCATGAGCGAACCGGATTTCCGCAACCGAGCGACGCTTGCCGCAAAGGGCAATCGCTACGAGGACATGACCGAGGGCCGCGTCTTCGAGCACCACTGGGGCCGCACCATCACGTCCGGCGACAACGCGGCGTTCACCACGTCGACGCTGTCGTTCTGCCCGCTGTACTTCAACGAACCGTATGCGCAGGCGCTCGGCCACCCGCGCACGGTCGTCAATCCGCTGCTGGTGTTCAACACGGTGTTCGGGCTGAGCGTGGAGGATCTGTCCGAAGGCGGTGGACCGTTCCTCGGCGTCGATCAATGCAATTTCCTCGAGCCGGTTTACGTCGGCGACACGCTGATCGCGC
>DATJGR010000227.1:0-11353 GCA_035494855.1 Pseudomonadales bacterium
ACCCCGTTTGCGGAGTTACGGCTGTCTGAGCCCGAGTTCGCGGTGATCTGCCTGCTGCTGTTGCGCGGTCGTCAGACGCCCGGTGAGCTCCGCGCCCGAAGCGGTCGTCTGCACGAATTCCCCGACAACACGACCGTCGACGAAACGCTGGACAGACTGATCAACCACGAAAACGGTCCGCTGGTGGCTCGGCTGCCGCGCACGCCGGGGCGGCGCGATTTCGAGTACATGCCCCTGTTCTCGGGTCCCGTCGACTCCGTTCCGGCGAATTCGGAGCAGCCGGCATCGTCGCCGGCACCAGCCAAAGTAGATCGACTCAGCGGGCTCGAGTCGCGCATCGAAGCGCTCGAACGGGAGCTGCTGGAATTGAAGCGAATCCTCGGGTCGAGCGCCGATGGATCTGCCTGAAACCGATTTGTCACTCTTCGCGATCTGCATCGAAACTACTGCGAGAGTGGCGACCGCAGTGAGCATCGCTAGCGAGGCGACATCATGACCTTCGATCAGTACATCGGCATGCAACACGTAGAACACCAGGGAGACGTGAGCGCACGGATCGACATCGAGCCGCATCATTGCAATCCCACCGGCAACATCAACGGCGGCGTGATCATCTCGTTAGCAGACAATATCTCCACCGGAGCAGCGAACCGCGCCTACGAGAGCAAGATCGGCGAGCGCAAGTTCATGGTCGGCGTCGACCTGCACGCCGTGATGCTTGCGAATCAGCAGGGGGGAACGATCCGGGGAATAGCAGTGCCGGTTCGCGTCGGCCGCAGGATCACGGTGATCCGCACGCAGGTTTGGGGCGACGGCGACAGATTGCTGGCGGAGGTCACCACGACGCATGTGCCGACCTGAGCGCCGGGACAAGCGCAAAGAGCGCCAAAGTTTGAAGCTAGGAGAAGGGAGGGGAGGTGGCGCGACTGCCTCTAAGCGCAGAGACCGGAGACATCTCTAGGGTCGAACGGTTTCGCTGGATCGTCCTAGAGGCAGCCGCTGGGGAGGTAATGTATAGGCGCTTCCTGAGAGAAAACCGGGGAACTAATGGAGGATTAATGGAGTTCCGGCCTCTCCCTACGCTCCATTTTGGTGCACGGACGTCAACCCATCACCCGCCGAAGCCCGCGGCGCGAGTTCGAACAGCCACAGACTGCCGGAGGTCACCGCGTCCGGCGTAGCCGGCACGTGATACTTGCGGCTGATCTGTTGTGTTAACGGCTCGAGCAGATAGCCGCTCTGGATCCGCACCAACTGCCTCTCGTACTTCTTGTCACCCACGCGAAGGATCGCCCGACCGTCCTTTTCTGCCTCAATCGGCCACTGCTTCCAGAGGCGCCCAACCGCGCTCGTCATGTAACCGCACGGGATGTAGACCTTGCCGTCGACCTGGAGGATCCAGGTGGTGCGCGATCGGGCCGGCGATAGCAGCTGGAACTCGACGGTATCGACATCGTGCACGAATGACCAATCCGGTTCCGGTCCGGTCACGAGTTCACCGCGCACGAGCGGCCCGCCGGCGATCATCCCGAGCGGACCGTCGTGGAATCGAGCTGCGACGAACACCGCGCCGATGCCGACAACGATTACTGCAACCAGAATTCCGAGCCACCGCAGGATACGCATCCTTATCTCCGTCGACTGTTGATCAGCTTGCGGCGCGAGCCGGCCGGTAATCTACGCGCGATGTTCCAACGATGCCACAACGCCGCCCGTGTCGGTCGCCGCGGCGTGGTCTAATTGCGCCGTTACTGCATGAGCCTTCGATTTGATCTCAGTATCGCTGACGGAATCGCGCTGGCTCAGACTCGCCTCGTTCACGGCGTTCTATTACGCGCAGGGCGTTCCGATCGGCTTGCTGACGATCGCCGTGCCGGCATGGCTCGCCGAACACGGTGCCAGCGTCGCAGAGATTGCGGCCTACCAGGGCGTGATCGGTCTGCCGTGGGGTTTGAAGCTGTTCGCCGGTCCGTTCATGGATCGATTCGCGTACCCGGCGATGGGAAGGCGACGGCCGTGGGTGATGTCGGCGCAGTTCGGACTGACGCTGTCCATGGCGTTGCTGGTAGTTGTCACAGATGCTGCAGCTCAAATCGCGATGCTCACCGTGATCGGATTTGCGGTGAACTTGTTTGCCGCGGTTCAGGACGTTGCGGTGGACGGTATGGCCATCGACGTATTGCCGCCTTCCGAGCGGGGGAGAGCGAACGCATTGATGGCGTTCGGCCAGGTTGCCGGTTTCTCGTCGTTCGCGGCGGTCTCGGGCGTACTGCTGAACGCGGGCGGTCTGCCGACCGCGGCCGTCGTCGGAACGGCTGCCATCGGCGCAGTGCTGCTGCTAATCACGCTGACGCGCGAACGAAGGGGCGAACGCGTCCTTCCGTGGACCGCGGGCGTTGCCGCGAATCGCGAACACGCAGCAGAGACCACATTCGCAGGGATCTTCTCCGGGCTGCTGCGCGTGTTGTTCCTGCCGATGAGCGTTCTGCTCGTGCTGGTCGAGCTGCTGGTACGCACGCGCGACGGCATCGCGATCAGCGTCTTCCCGGTGTTCGCGGTGCAGAGTCTGCATTTCACGAGCGTCGAGTACTCGACGTTTCAGGGCTACATGGGTGTTCCGGTCGCGATGATCGGGGTGCTGTTCGGCCCACTGATCGACCGATTCGGAATCAAGCGTCTCTACCTGATCGCGCTGATCGCGAGCGCGGGCGTCACGCTTGCCTTCGCGTTCACACCGGTCTGGTGGACGAGCACCGGGTACGTGGTCGCGATCTGGTCAATCGCAGCGTTGAGCAACCAGATGTTGTTCGTCGCATTCATCGCGCTCGCGATGAACATCTGCTGGTCGCGTGTCGCCGCCACGCAATTCGCGGTTTACATGTCGTTGTCGAATCTGAGCCGCTCGATCGGAGCGGCGGCATTCGCGGCGATTGCGAACCGCCTCGACTCGACCGACAGCTTTCTGCTCATCTCTGCATTGATGATCGCCGCAGCCGTGGGATTGAGTTTCTTCGACCTCGACTCGCATCAGCAGCGCCTGCGGGAGTTCGACGATCGATCGAAGACCGTTCCGCTATGATCGCGGCGTGAAACTCTCGGTACTGGATCAGAGTCCGATTCGCAGCGGCGGTACCGCGGCCGACGCGCTGCGCGAAACGATCCAACTCGCGCAGATCACCGAGGGGCTGGGGTACTACCGCTACTGGGTGGCCGAACACCACGGATCGGCGAGTTTCGCGGGGTCGTCGCCGGAGGTGCTCATCAGCACCATCGCGGCAAACACGTCGCGCATCCGCGTCGGCTCCGGCGGCGTGATGCTGATGCACTACAGCCCGCTGAAGGTCGCCGAGAACTTCCGTCTCCTCGAGACGCTCTACCCTGGCCGGATCGATCTCGGAATCGGGCGTGCACCCGGAAGCGACGGCATCACCGCGGCCGCGCTCGCTTACGGCTCCAGGATTGGCATGGAGTACTTCCCGGCGAAGCTCGCGGACCTGAAGGCATTCATCAACGGTCAGCCTCCTTACACCGAAGCGTTGAGTGCGGTGCGCGTGACGCCGGTGCCCGCGTCTGCACCGGAACTCTGGATGCTGGCGTCGAGCGAAGAGGGCGCACGGCTTGCCGCGCACTTCGGGCTGCCGCTGTCGTTTGCGCATTTCATCGGCCCTCAAGCGGCCGAGTCGAGTTGTCAGATCTATCGCGACACGTTCCGGCCGTCGGACATCTGCGCCGCGCCGCGCGTGAGCCTCGGCGTGTTCGTCATCTGCGCAGACACCGATGCAGAGGCGGAGATTCTGGCGCAGTGCCGGGATCTCTGGCGGTTGCGAGTCGAGCGGGGAGAGTTCGGCCCATTCCCTTCGCAGGCCGAGGCGCTGGCCTACGAAATGACACCAGCGGAACGAGAGCGCATCACGTCGCGGCGCGAACACCAGATTCTGGGCACGGCGAAGCCGGTGCGCGCCCAACTCGACGCAGTCGCCGCGAGCTGCGGCGCCGAAGAGCTGTTCGTTGTGAGCATCACGCACGAGTTCCAACAGCGCGTGCGCTGCTACGAGCTGCTGATGCAGACCGGCTGAGAAGCTCGACTGAAAAGTTCGACTAGTGGCGCTCGGCCTCAGTCGCGCAATCGAGACAGAGGCTGGTGGTCGGCATGGCTTCGAGTCGCGCGACCGGGATGCCTTCGCCGCACGAGGTGCAGTGGGCGTATTCGCCGGAATCGATACGGACCAGCGCGCGCGAGATCTGCCGCAGTTCTTCCGCCACTTCGGCGTCGAGCGCTTCCAGCAGCTCTTGATTTTCGAGTTCCACCGCCTGTTCGGCGAAGTCCTGCGGCAACGGTTCTTCGCGGTGTCGGGTTTTGCGCGCAATGCGGCTGTGCCGCTCGAGCAGTTCTTCCTTTCGAGCGAGCAACGTGCGTTTGATCTGTTGATGATCCACCACAGCCCTCCGGTCACCCTGCCCGGATCATACCCGACTGATCGCAGGGCAACAGGTGGATGTCACGTATTCGGCGGTCGTTTGCTAATGTGTCGCGCATCCCCTATACAGGTGTTTGGCTCTACGAAACTGGAGGTAGTCGTGGCAGAAATCAGACCAGTTGGCGGCGCGCTCGGCCGCACGATCGAAGTCAATCGTGTCTTGCGCAACACATATCTGCTGCTCGGGTTGACGTTGGCGTTCAGCTCGATGGTGACGTACGTGGCAGTGGCCGTGGGGGCGCCGTACCTGGGGTTCTTCCCGACGCTGATCGGATTCTTCGGTTTACTGTTTATCGTACAACGTCTCGCCAACAGCGCGTGGGGTCTGCTCGCGGTGTTCGCGTTCACCGGGTTCCTCGGCTATTCACTCGGCCCGGTGCTGTCGATGTACCTGAAGCTGCCGAATGGACCGCAACTGGTCGGCCAGGCGCTCGGGTTGACGTCGGTCGCGTTTGTCGGTCTGTCGCTGTACGCGCTGACCACGCGCAGAGACTTCAGCTTTCTGAGCGGATTTCTGGTGACGGGCTTCTTCGTGCTGATGGGTGCGATTCTGCTCAATCACTTTACGGATATTTCCGGGCTGTCCCTCGCGATCTCGGTGGGTATCGTGCTGTTTGCGTGCGCGGCGATCCTGTTCGAGACGAGTCTCGTGATCAGCGGCGGCGAAACGAACTACATCCGCGCCACAGTCGGTCTGTACGTGTCGATCTACAACCTGTTCACGAGTCTGCTGCACCTGCTCGGCGCGGGCGGCGACGACTGATCGCACGCTCACGCGGTGAGCTTGTGGTAGACCTTCGTCAGTGCGTCAGGCAGCGACTCGATCTCGTCTATCACCATGTAGCGATCTTCCGCGCACATTCGCTTCAGATAGTCGTGCCCTGAGCGGTCGACCGTGATGCAGAAGGTCTGAATCCCGGCGTGCGCCGCTTCCTCGAGCGCGCGCGCGGTGTCCGCCACCCCGTATTCGTGATCGCTGCGGTCCGGACCGTAGTCGCAGTCCTGCGGAAACCCATCGGACAGCATGATCAGCACCTTCAGCGCGCTGCCGGTTCGCGCCAGCTTCGCGGTGCTGTGCCGGATGGCCGGACCCATGCGGGTGCTGCGGCGGGGTCGCATGCCGACCAGCGCGCGCATGCTCCCGCTGCGGAACGCTTCGCCGAACTCCTTGGCAACGTAGTACTCGACGCAGTCGCGTCCGTAGCCCGAGAAACCGAACACGCCGTACGCATCGCCGTGGCTGTCGAGCGCGCGCGCCATCAATGCAATGGCGTCGCGCAGCACGTCGACGATGCGTCGCGGCGGCGGCGCGTCGCGCTCGATCTTCAACGGTTGCCACAGGAAGGAGTCGTCATCGTCGTCCGGGTTCGGCGCGGGTTCCGGTTTGGTCACGGGATCGTCGGTCGACGCCGAAAGGTCGATGAGGAACGCCGCGGCAACGTCGCGCGTCACGCGATCGCGACGTTGGTACACGCGTTCGTCCGGCGCCGCGCCGCGGCGCAGGTCGGTGTGATGATCGAGGATCTGATCCCAGTCGAGCTCTTCGCCGTCGATCACGCGTCGCGTTCGCTGATAAGCCTGCAGCGGCAGTTGCTGAAACTGCCGGCGCACGCGTTGTTCGTGCGGGGCGATGCGTTTCAGCAGCGCGATGACGTCGGCCGCGGCACCTGGCTCGGTGCGGCGTTCGTACAGGCGACACCAGCCGCGCAGATAACGGTTCGCGTGACAATCCCATTCGTCGTACAGATAGCTCTGGCTCTGCGGTTTGTCGTCGTGGCCGAGCGCGTGCCGCAGCGTGTTGCGTTCCATTTCGATGCGTCGCGCCAGCGTGTCGCGTTGGTCGGTGACTTGACGCACTTCGATCTCCGGCGGACGTTCGGCGCCGGCTTCCGAGATGCCGGCTTCCGCATCGCTCGCGGCCGTGGCGATCATCGCATCGAGACCTTCGAGTTCCTCGATCCAGTCGTCGAGGCGATTTTCGCGCTGCAACCATTCGGTCGGCGGCGCACCGTGAATCTCCGGGCGCGGTACGTCGAGGTCGCCCTCAACCGCGATCGAAGTCGATGCAGGCGGAACGAGCCGCGCTTCGTCGAGCAGCGCGTAGACGGCGGCCACGCCGTCGACCGTAACGTACACATCGGCACCGCCGCGCTCGACCGTCGCAACGATCGCCAGCAGTTGCTGCATGATTCCCGTCGCGTCGATGGCTGCCAGCGCCTGCGCCGGTACGCCGAGCGTGTAGCGCAAAGTCGCTTCCAAGACTTCGTGCAGGCCGATCACGAAATCGAGCGGTTGCCGACGTGCCAACTCGGTCGCGGCCTCGCGTTGATGATCTCCGCGCACGCCTGGGTAGGCGGCCAACATCCGACAATCGATGCGGTACGCTTCGATGAGCTGGAACAACACCCGCGCCAGTGCAGGTACTGCGAATCGCGCGTAGAAGACGTCTAGATCGGAGTCGCGGATGGAGTCCGTTGCGCCGATGCGATTCGCGAGGACCTGTGAATGTTCGGCGGCGAAAGGCAAGCGAAACGCGAAGGTGCCGAATTCGCGGTAGCCCAACTGATGCAGCGACAGTAGCCGATACACGCGCCGGTTGATCTGACGGTCGACGTTCGTCGCGATTCGCGATGGAAGAAACAGCGCTTTGGAACTCAGCATCGCGCGGTCGTGCCGAACGATCACTTCGTCGCCGGTGAACGTCTCCGACGCGCGCACCTCGTAAGGCGAACCGGTGATCGCCTGCGCGAACAGCGCGATGCGCCGCTCGAGGTCGAGCAGCTCGACCCCTTGCGTCACGGTAGAACGACGTCCACCACGTCTGCGACCGCCTGCTGCACCGTCGCGTCGTCGGAAACGGCATGCACGATGCCGATTTCGCACGCGCGGCGCGGGTCGATGCCGCGTCTGATCAGTTGACCGGTGTAGGTCAGCAGGCGCGTGCTGACGCCGTCGTCGAAGCCCTGGTCGGCCAGCTGTCGGGTTTTCGCGCCGATGACGGCCAGTCGTTGAGCCGTCGCCACGTCGACGCCGCTCTCGTGCGCGATGATGATCGCCTCGCGTTCGGCGTCCGGATAACCGAACGCGATCGCGACGAATCGCTGCCGCGTGCTCGGTTTCAGATCTTTCAGCACACTCTGATAACCAGGGTTGTAGGAAATCACCAGCAGGAAATCCGCATGGGCGGGCAGCAGCTCGCCGGTCTTCTCGATCGGCAGCATCCGGCGGTGATCGGTGAGCGAGTGGATGATGACGGTGGTGTCTTTGCGCGCCTCGACGATCTCGTCGAGGTAGCAGATCGAACCGGCGCGAACCGCGCGCGTAAGCGGACCGTCCATCCACACCGCTTCGTCGCCGCGCAGCAGGTAGCGGCCCACGAGGTCGGTCGCGGTGAGATCTTCGTGACAACTGACCGTAACGAGCGGCTCGGACAACAGTTGCCGGGGCGATTCCTGTTGCCGGTATAGACGCCACGTCATGTATTCGACGAAACGCGTTTTGCCGCAACCGGTAGGGCCTTTCAGCAACACCGGCAGTCGTGCTTCGTACGCTGCTTCGAAAACGTCGAGTTCGTCGCCGATCGGAAGATAGTAGGGCGCTGCTTCGTGCTGCGTCGTCCGCGTCATGGCACGAACGCTTCGCGACCGCGGTGGAACGTCAGGAACGTCTGATTCGAATTGCGATTCGTCAGACGACGTCCCCACATCGGGTGCCGCATGCTCCGCACTTCATGTTCGAGTTCCACGAGCGCGCCGTCGCTGCTCTTCGGATCGACGATCGCCTGGAAGCGATATTGATGCTGATCGGATTCCTCCGTGATCAGCGAGTGCGAGTCGAGCCAGTGGTGTGCGGCGGAGAAATTCGCGACGTAGATGGCGATGTGGTGGCCGTCGTATGCGCCGACATCGCCCGGTTTCTCGACGAAGCGCACGGTCTGGTTGGTTCCCATCTGCACCTCAGCGACGCCGTTGGCTTCGGTAGCTGGAGTGGCGAAAACGTCACGATAGAAGCTGGCGATGCCCTTGGCGGTTCCAGACGGCACATCCATGTCGAGATAGCGGATGCCGAGCGTCATCGATTCGTCGGCTGCGTGGCACCGCAGGCGATTGCCCCACGGACACGTGACTCCGATGTAGTCGTCGTAGACCTCCCAGCCGAACTCCGTATCAGTGAGCGATCGCCCGACCTGGTCGAGACGCCAGCGCAGCTTCGCGAGGTCCGGCACCGTCAGGCCGATGGTGCCGCGGAAGTGCTGCGCTTTACCCTGCGGCAGATGAAACTGCTGGTCGCCGACGTTCACCCACATGTTGTTGAAGTTGAACACGCCGAAATCGACGTAGGGATCGCGCGTGAAGCCGAGCCCCGAAACGTAGAACAGTGCGGCCGTGGTCTGATCCGGAACCGTCAGGTTTAGGTGTTCGAGCGCGAGGATGTTGCCGACGTCCTCTACGCCGCGGTCGAATTTCCTGGCCACGATGCCATCTCCGTGTGAGCGCCGGAATCCGGCTTGAGGCCGGTCATTAAAGCAGACTTGTTGCGCCGAGCCATAACCCCCGAGAATGACCGAAAACCGATCTACGGGTGCGTGATGACCGACGACAACGACGCGCTGCTCGACGCTGCAACGGCGCTGGTTCCACCGTTGCTGAATGCGCTCGAGGCGCTGGCATTCGCAGGCAGGCATCTGCACCCGCCGCACCTCGCGAGGATTGCCGCGGCGCTCGAACCGTTCGAGGCACCTGTTCGCGAGGGGCGAGCGCGCTTCGATGCCGTGAAATGGCCCGACGATCTGGAGTTCTTCCGTTCGCAGTTGGTGCTTTCCAGCGACGCGGCGTTGCGTGCACTGGACGGCGTGGCGCAGAGCGCGACCGATCCGAACGGGGTGATGCGCGCGTTCCGCTCCATGCGCAGCAGTACGCAGGCGGTGGAGGCGTTGTATCCCCTGACGTTCATCTTGCCGCCGGTGAGCCGCTTCTTTCTCGAACCGGAGCGGCGACAGGACGACGCGCTGGTGCGCCGCATTGCCGACGCCGACGCGATGCGCGACGACGTAGGCATTCTCAACGTCGACAACGCGCGCGACGCGCGCGGCGGTTTCTCGTTGTACGTGCCGGAGTACTACGACGCGTCGCAGCGCTGGCCGCTGATCGTCGCGCTGCACGGCGGCAGCGGCCACGGTGCCGACTTTTTGTGGAGCTGGTTACGCGAGGCGCGCACGCGCGGCTGCATTGTGATCAGCCCGACTGCGCAGGAAGGCACATGGTCGTTGATGAATCCGCCGCTCGATGGCGACGCCCTGCGCACGTTGGTGGGTCGCGTCGCGGAACGCTGGTCGATCGACACCGATCACGTATTGCTGACGGGCATGTCCGACGGCGGCACGTTCAGCTTGCTCACCGGTTTACTCGACCGCGGTCCGTTCACGCACCTCGCGCCGATTTCTGGCAGCTTCCACCCGATGCTGCTCGACGCCGCGAGCGACATCCGTGGTCTGCCGATCTATCTCGTGCATGGCGCGCTCGACTGGATGTTTCCGATCGAGATGGCGCGCACCGCGAACGCGGCGCTCTTGGCCGCAGGTGCGGCGGTCACGTTCCGCGAAATCGCCGATCTTTCGCACACGTATCCGCGCGACGAAAACCCGCGCATTCTCGATTGGCTGCTCGGGACACCGGCGACGTGAGTATTCGCTAGATTTTCACGCGCCTGAGCACGATCCAGCGGTCGCCCAGGTGCCCGCCGGGTGCCGCGAGCGTGCCGCGCGCGTCTACCAGCGCTTTGGCGCCGTCGGGCAGGCGATACGTGGTGTCCAGCAGGTAGCCGTCGATGCTGTCCGGCGCAGTCGTCGCTATCTCGACCGTGACGTCGCGCCGCGCCGGCGCTTCGAACGCGATTCTGCGATAGGCCTCGTGATCGTTCGTCGCGGCCGCGACCTCGTTGCCTTCGATCCGGATCGCTTCGATGGGTGCGTTCTTTGGTAGCACCAGCGTGATCGTGCTCGTTTCGGCGACCGGATGCAGCCGCAACGTTCGGGTCGCGCCGGACACCGTTACTCGATCGAGCCTGGTGGCTTCGCGCTGAATGACGTCTGCAGCAGCCAGCAGTGGCGGCTCCATGTTTTCCCACGGAAGCGGCGTTTGCCCTTCCGCGAACGGCAAGGCTGCGGCGATCTGCGGCGGCAACGGATTCGGACTCCACGCCAGGAACGTTGCGCGATTCTCGTCGGCGTCGAAGACGTAGGTGTAGTTGACGCGCTGCGGCCGCAGTTCGGAATAGAGCGATGCCCAATGCGCCCATGCGAGGCCGGCGAGCGCGACCGCAACCGCGGTCCACCGTGCGACCTTGACGCGACCCCGGTCGAGCAGCGGGAGCACCGTCACCGCAACCAGCGCAAGCGGCACGAACATGACCGGAGCCGCGTTGAACCCCTGCGTGCGCTCGCCCATATAAGCGAGCGGCAACAGAAACCATCCGGCGATCACCGCATTGACGATCGCAGCGGAACAGCGGAATACCGGGCGATCGAGCGGATGTGCAAACGCGAGCACGACGAGGACGAGCGTGGCCGCGACGGTGGCGGGCAACGTCAGGTGAGAAGCGAGCGGCAGATACGCCGCAAGCGCGAGCGTGACCAACGTCCAGAACCACCATGCCGCCAGCAGCGAGTTCCAGAATCCCACGCGCCTGACGAGCGGACGCTGGAGCGCGAGCGCAACGATCGGAACCGAATAGATGATCAACCGCCAGGGCCACGGATTGGCGGGCCACGAAACGCGCGTGCCCGCGATCAGGTCGGCGAGCGCGAGCGTCGCGAGTTCGAGCACCACCGTCGTGGCCAGCGTGAGCGCGACGATGCCGAGCGCGGCGAAGAAATG
>DATJGR010000228.1:0-3373 GCA_035494855.1 Pseudomonadales bacterium
GATTCTCTATGTACGCGACATGGTGGATCCGTCAGGCAGCCGAGCGTGATGAGCAAAGACGAATCGCCGGCCGATTCACGTCGCAGAAAGAGATCGACCTCATACGCGGAGGTATGCGGCAGATCGAGGCCGAAGTGCGCGGGGAACCGCGCGCGAAGCTGACCTACGCGCGTGCGCCCGCGACGCTGTCCTCGGCTGAGGCGTCCTTTCCTTTCCCGGCGTGCTGTGTAATCTGTCCCGAACTCCATCGGGACGGATTTCCGCATGCCACCAACGAACGACACGACAGTTGCCTTCATCGGGCTCGGCGTCATGGGCTATCCGATGGCGGGGCATCTGTCGCGCGCCGGATTCGCCACGCGCATTTACAACCGGACACGAGCCCGCGCCGACGCGTGGAAAGCCGAGTACGCCGGTGAGGCGTGCGAGACACCTGCTAGCGCCGCACGTGGTGCCGACATCGTGTTCATGTGCGTAGGCAACGACGACGATGTTCGGAGCGTTGCATACGGCGATGCTGGTGCGCTCGCCGGACTCGGCAAAGGCGCGGTACTCATCGATCACACGACGGCATCGGCGGAACTAGCGCGCGAACTGGAAGCAGAAGCAAAACAGCGCGGCGCTGGATTTCTCGATGCGCCGGTTTCCGGCGGCCAGGCCGGCGCGCAGCGCGGCCAACTGACGGTCATGGTGGGGGGTGACGAAGAAACGTTCCGTAATGCGGAGAGCGTTCTGAACACCTATGCCCGGGCGGTGAGACTGATGGGTCCATGCGGGAGCGGTCAGCTCACCAAGATGGTCAACCAGATCTGTATTGCCGGCGTGCTCCAGGGGCTCTCTGAAGGACTTCACTTTGCGGAACGCGCCGGTCTCGACGTGCTCGGGGTGGTGGAAGTGATTTCGAAGGGCGCGGCGCAGTCGTGGCAGATGGAGAATCGCTCACCGACGATGGCGCAACGGAAATTCGACTTCGGATTCGCGGTCGATTGGATGCGAAAAGACCTGGGGATGACGCTATCTGCCGCTCGACGCATTGGCGCGCGCCTTCCACTGACGGCGCTGGTCGACCAGTTCTACGGCGACATCCAGGCATCCGGCGGCGGACGGATGGATACGTCGAGCCTGATCGAACGCCTGCGGCGCTGAGGCACGCTCAAGACGCGCGAGTCAGCGTTTCCCGACGGCTACGAAGTCGCGTTGCTTGGGGCCGGTGTACAGCTGACGCGGCCGTCCGATCTTGTACTTGGCGCTGACCATTTCGCACCAGTGGGCGATCCAGCCGGGCGTGCGGCCGGTGGCGAAGATCACCGTGAACATTTCTGTCGGAATGCCGATCGCTTTCAGGATGATGCCGGAGTAGAAGTCGACGTTCGGGTAGAGACGCTTTTCGATGAAGTAATCGTCTTCGAGTGCGATCTTCTCGAGCCGTTGCGCGATCTGCAGCAGCGGATCGTTGCCGATGCCGAGTTCGTCGAGCACCTCTTTGCACGTCTCCTGCATCACTTTCGCGCGCGGATCGTAGTTCTTGTACACGCGGTGCCCGAAACCCATCAGGCGGAACGAGTCGTTCTTGTCTTTTGCGCGCTTGACGAACTTGTCGACGTTTTTGGGATCGCCGATTTCGCGCAGCTGCGCAAGCACCGCCTCGTTCGCGCCGCCGTGTGCCGGTCCCCAAAGTGCGGCGATGCCGGCTGCGATACAGGCGAATGGATTCGCGCCCGTAGAACCTGCGAGGCGAACGGTCGACGTCGAGGCGTTCTGCTCGTGGTCGGCGTGCAGCATGAAGATGCGGTCCATCGCCTTCGCGATGACCGGGTTCACCTCATATTCCTCACACGGATTGCCGAACATCATGCGCAGGAAGTTCGCGGCGTAGCCGAGATCGTTGCGCGGGTACATGAACGGCTGACCGATGGAGTACTTGTAGCTCATCGCGGCCAACGTCGGCATCTTCGCGATCAGCCGGTGAGCGGTGATCTTGCGGTGCTCGGGATTCTCGATGTCGAGCGAGTCGTGGTTGAAGGCCGCCAACGCGCCCGTTACGCCGCACAGGATCGCCATCGGGTGCGCGTCGCGGCGGAAGCCGCTGAACAGTTCGCTGAGTTGTTCGTGCACCATCGTGTGATGCGTGATGGTCTGGTCGAAGTCCTCCTTCTGTTCGGCGTTCGGCAGTTCCCCGTTGAGGAGCAGATAGCACACTTCGAGGTGATCGGATTTTTCGGCCAGCTGCTCGATCGGATAACCGCGATACAGCAGAACGCCGGCGTCGCCGTCGATGTAGGTGATGGCGGATTCGCATGACGCCGTCGAAACGAATCCGGGATCGTACGTGAACAGTCCTGCTGCCGAGAGTTGAGCGATGTCGATGACGTCGGGCCCGACGCTACCCTTCAAGACTGGCAAGTCGATCGGTTTGGCAACACCGTCGATAGACAGGCGCGCAGTCTTGTCCGCCATTCGGAGGCTCCTTGTCACAGGGGAAAGAGGCGAGAGGAGCGACTATAGATCGCAGCGATTTCGTTGTCACCTCGGCAAGGCATCGACTATGATCCGCCCCCGCGTCACTCGCGGTTCGCCGTGCGGCATCGCACCTCGATCGAACCGGATAGAACCACAAGCAGCGTCTCAACACGGATCAATTCCCAACATCGGTTTGAAGGTATGAAGACGGATCGTCCGATTTATCTCTCGTTGACGGAGTTCAGGTTTCCGTTAGCGGCCATTGCCTCGATCACGCATCGAATCACCGGAATGCTACTGTTCGTCGGCATTGCGTTTCTGCTGTACCTGCTCGATCAGTCGCTGACGTCGGCGCAAGGGCTCGAACACGCGCGCAGCGTGTTGACGATGCCGTTGCCGAAACTGCTGCTGATCGCCGTGGTCGCAACGCTGATCTATCACTTCGTCGCCGGTGTCAAACATCTGTTCCTCGACTTCGACATCGGCGACACCATCGAAGGCGGGCGTCTCGCGGCGCAACTGACGATCGGAATCTCGGTGGTGTTGATCGGTCTCGCGGGAATGTGGCTGTGGTAACCAACGTCACCAGTTTCGGCCGCAGCGGTCTTTCGGACTTCGTCATCCAGCGCGTCACCGCGGTCATCATCGCGCTGTATGTACTGTGCGTCGGCGGTTTCTTCCTCGCGAATCCGAACGTCACGTTCGAGGCACTGTCGGGATTCTTCTCCTATCTGCCGATGAAGATGTTCTCGACGCTGACGGTGCTCGCGACCGCAGCGCACGCCTGGATCGGCATGTGGACGATCGGCACCGATTACATCCGCATTCACTACTTTGGGGCGCACGCGACGACGTTCCGCATCGTGTATCAATTCGGCTGCCTCGCACTGTTGTTCATCTATGTGCTGTGGGC
>DATJGR010000229.1:0-13042 GCA_035494855.1 Pseudomonadales bacterium
GCACACGACACCAGCTGCGACGCAACCAGCAATGCGCCCTGCTCGCCGTGCAGGAACTGCGACAGCGACCAGGCCTGGTCGTGACGGCTGAACTCGAGCTTGCGTTCGTCGGTCATCGAATCCCACGGTGCATAGCCGATCCACGGCGACGACTCGATGATTTCGCGACGGCGCGCTTCCGGCAGCGGCGGCGCGGCGTGCCAGTCCGGCGTGCGATCCCAATGCACGTCGAGGCTCGCGTTCCAGTTCAACTGCTTGCCGAGTTCGTAGAGCTTGTTGATGCGGTCGTCGGCGACGCGGTAGTCCCAGTTATAGGTACCGGTCAGCGGCGTGTTGAAGATTTCGGCGACGTGATTGACCTGCGCTTCGGTCATCCCGTCGGCGGCAGAGCCTTGGTCAACGGCGTCGAAGAAGCGGACTTTGCGCGGTGCGGCGTCCAGATACGTGATGGTCATGCGGGTACCTCGTGGAGAGATGGCGCAATGTTACGGATGGTAACGCTGTCGGAAAGGTTCATTCTTGACTTTGGATGATCATTTCCGGACAGTCTGCCGGTCGTCACGCCCCCCGAATCCGATGCCGTTTCGCGCCCGCCCGAGTCTCGACCTGCCCGCCGTCCCCGCGCGCGCCGCGAAGGCGACGCTGGAAGGCGCACGCCGGATCGGCGTTCCGGCCGAGGTGGTGCTGGCCAATACCGGCCTGTGCGAAGACAGCATCCGGGTGCCGGCTGCGCGGGTGACCTATCGGGCCTACCTGCAGATGCGTCGAAACCTGCTGGCGCAACCGCTGCCCGCCGACTTCGGTTTTGCCCGTAGACCCTTCTCGATCGCGTCGTACGGCATGCTCGGATACGCGATGATGTCCTGTGCGACGTTGCAGCAGGCGATCGAGATCGCGCTGAAGTACTACCGCACCGGCGGTCCGTTGTTCGAACTGGCGTTCGAGTTCGACGAGAGTGGCCTCGTGATCAGCGCGGACAACGTATTCGATCTCGATCGCCCGTTACTGACGCTGGTAACGGAGGATCTGTTCAGTTCGTTCCCGTTGCTCCTCGAACTGCTCGTTGGGAAGCGGGTGGCTCCGGTCGAGGTCGATCTCGGATATCCGGCGCCACCTCACCAGCACCTATACGCTGCTGCGTTCCAGTGTCCGGTCGTATTCGATGCGCCGCGCAGCCGATTCGTGCTCGACACCGCCTCGCTTGCGCTACCGCTGGCTCAGGCCGACGCGGATTCCGCGGTGATGTTCGAACGATCGTGTCGGGAACTGCTGAACGAGATCGAGCGACACGACAGTCTCGCCAACGAACTGCGCCACCTGTTGCTGTCTTCGCCAGGCAATCTGCCGGACGCCGCCACCGCGGCTGCCAAGATGCGTCTCGGCGAACGCACGCTGCGGCGCAGGCTCGCCGACGAGGGCACCACGTTCCAGGCAATCCTCGACGAGGTGCGTTGCCGCATCGCCACCGACTACCTCGTCAGCACGCACCTGTCGACGCAGGAGATCGCCGAATTGCTCGGCTTCAGCGAGGCGACGAATTTCCGTCGCGCATTTCTGCGATGGACGCAGCGCTCGCCCACCAGCTACCGCAAGCAACGGTGACGACAGTGATTCATTCGTTCGACGGAAACCTCAAGTCGCTAAGGCCGTTGCCGGAGCTGGCGACCGCGTTCGACCTGACGGGATTCAGCTTCGAGATCGCACGCGGCACGCTGCGATCGATGGAGGTCGGCCTTTCGCTCGATGCGACATCATCGCGCTCGGAGGGCGTTGCGCTCGTCGGAGCGATCGACGATGCCAGCTTGGATCCCGACGAAGTGCTACGCCGGCTCGCGCTCGCGATGGAAGCGGACGGCATTCCATTTACACTGCGATTGTTGGACGCCGATGGCGTTGCGCGGGTCACCTATGAATCAGATTGTTGAACTTCCGGCGGACGCCTCGCAGGCGTTGAAGCGTTTGCGGCCGCAGTGGCGGATCGACGGCGTGAGCAACGTCGAACTTCTCGTAGGCGGCTACACGAACGACAACTTCGCATTGACGTATCGCGACGCCGACTATGTGTTGCGGCTCGCGCGGCGCTCACCGATCGCCATCGATCGCGCGTTCGAGAAGCGCCTGCTGTCCGGGCCGATCGCGCTGCTGACAGCGCCGCTGGTGGCGTACGTGCTGCCGGAGGGCCACATGCTGACCCGGCGCGTGGCCGGACCACTGCTGGTAGACACGCGCCCGAGTCGCACCGCGCTAGCGCAATATCTCGCGCGCCTGCATCTGCGTATTCCGCCGCTGGGGCGCCGTTACGATCTCGTGCAGACGATCGGCCGCGATCTTCGCGTGGCGGCCCAACTCGGCGAAACGGTGCCGGCGTGGTTCGCTAAGGAACACGAATCGCTGACGCGCGCGGCATTGCAGATCCGACCGTGTCACAACGATCTGAATCCATGGAACGTGATCGTGAGCGCGTCCGATCCCGCGCGCTGGTGCACACTCGACTGGGAGATTGCCGGCGACAACGACCCGTTGTTCGACCTCATCTGCCTCAGTGAAGGCCTCGGCTGGTCGCTCGACGAAACTGATCAGCTGATGGACGAATATCTGGAGTTGATCGAGTCGCCGCGTGCCCCAACGACACCACAACGACGCACCATTCGGAAGGCGTACTTTCTGCGCGAATACGCGTGGGCACTGGCACAACTCGCGTCGGGTAATCGCCGGGACGAGATCGAAGCACAACGTGCACGCAGCACCGAGGCGCTGAAGGAGATCAGCGGTTGAGCCAGCCGTTTATCGCGGCAGCCGCCCGCTCGAGGCGTTGTTCAGGCGATCCGCTCACCTCGACATACGGTATTCCCAGAGAATCGAGCAGCGCCCGATAGCGGGCGTGCAGCGCCGGCCGCTCGTGAGGATGCTCGCGCAGCGGATCCGGCGTCCACGGAATGTCGGGTGTCGGCAGCAGGTAGCCGCGCCGTCGTGGGCCCGTCAGTTGTTCCGACAGCGTCGTGTCGATCCACGGATGGCTGCCGCCGTATCGAACGTCCCACCAGATTCTGATGACGACGAGATCGGTGTCGGCGATCAGCAGCGGCTCGTCGTCGGTCGCCGCCATCTCCGCTGCGTGTTGTCCCTTCGCAACGGCGAGTACGTCGTTTTCGTCGTACGAGTGCCTACCCGCGAGGTACGTCCGCGAGAACTCGCGTACCCATGGAACCGTGAAGCGCTGCGCAAGCTGCTGCGCGAGCGTCGTTTTGCCCGAGCATTCCGCGCCGACGACCGCGACGGTCAGACCGGCGCGGTTCGAAGCATCGACTGCCGCCACGCCCACCACCCCGCGAACGCCATACCGATGTAGACGCAGTACAGCAGCGCGTACATCTCGAGACCTTTGAACAAGTAGATGCCGGTCGCAACGATGTCGACGACCAGCCAGACAACCCAGTTCTCGATGTGTTTGCGTGCCTGCAGCCACATCGCTGCAAAACTCATCGTCGTCGTTGCGCTATCCCAGTAAGGCACAGCCGCGTCGGTGTGGTTGGCGAGGAACCAGCCGAGCGCAGCGGTAGTCGCGACGACGAGACCCGAGAGCCCGACGACCGCGCGGAGCGGCGTGTTGGTAACCGGAACGTCGGACGATTCGCCGGAAGGCTCTACAGGTCGTTTGGCGAACGCCCAGTAGTACCAGCCGTATGCGTTCATCGCGACGTAGAAGACGTGCAGCGCGAGATCCGCGTAGAGGCGCGCCTGAAGGAACACGACGATCGAGACGAGCGAATACAGGAGACCGATCGGCCAGTTCCAGATGTTCTGCCGGATCAACAGCAGTACACACAACAGGCCGGAGATCAGTCCGGTTGCTTCGAGCCAGTTCTGCGCCCAGTAGTCGACGGTGAGGTATTCCACACACGCACTTCGTGATTTGGCGGCGAAGCCTGCCGTGCGCTAGCAGTCATTGCAAGAAGCCGCTGCACGCCGGACGCGCCGAGTGGCGCCATTTGCCGGTAAAATGCGGGGTCTATTCGCACAACGGACGCACTATGGCAAAACGCATCGCGATCGTCGAAGACGATCCGGATCAGCGCGCCAACTATCGTGACGCGATCACGAAGAAGGGCTACGACGTGGCGGCCTATGCGAGTCGCGAGGAGGCGCTCTTGGGCATCGAGCGCCAGATGCCCGATCTCGCGATCCTCGACATCATCCTCGGCGACGAAGTGGATGCGGGTTTTCAGCTGTGCCGCGATCTGCTGGTGCGCGCCCCTACGCTTCCGGTGATCTTCCTCACCGAAAGGATCGGCGAGATCGACAAGATCTCGGGGCTGCGCCTCGGCGCGTGGGACTATCTGCCGAAGCCGATCTCGCTCGACTATCTCGCAGAGCGGATCTCGTCGTTGCTGCGTATCAACGAGGTGCGCAACGCGACCAGCACGAAAGAAAGCACGACGGCGCGTCGTGTAGGAGATCTGTCGCTCGATCAGGAAGCCCTGCTGGTGTCGTGGAAGAACCAGCCGATCAACCTCTCCGGGACCGAGTTCCGGATGCTCGCGAAACTCGTTCGCGTACCGGGTCACGCCGTCAGTTACGAGACGTTGATGAATGCGACGATGCAGAGCCTCGTGACCAACAACACCATCAATACGCACATGCGCAACATCCGCAAGAAATTCGAGAAAGTCGACGCGGACTTCGCGTGCATCAAGAGCGAGTACGGATACGGGTATCGCTGGTCGCAATGACACGTCCATGAAGCGGCACCATGAAGATCGGTAACCGCATACGCGGACCGCGGCTCGGCACGAAGCTGATGCTGTGGGGGCTTGTGCTGCTGATCGTGCCGTGGATCAGCTACCGACAGTTGATTGGAATGGAGCGCCTGCTGATCCAAGGGCAATCACAAGCGCAGTTGCTCACCGCCGAAGGTATCTCGACGCTGTTCAACGGCCGCGAAGATCTTTTCAACGATCTACCGGTTCGCATCGAAGACTACGAGTCGCTGTATGCGCGTCCGCTGCAGAACCCGATTCGCATCGACGGCAAAGACTCAGATTGGGAACCGGACACCGACAAGTTCATCAAGTTCGGCGCCGACGCCGAGAACAACCTGACCGACGGCGGGTTCAAGATTCTGTTGGGCGAACGCGGTGGGCAGCTCTATGCGTTGATGCGCATCAAGGACGACGTGCTCGTGTATCGCAATCCCGAATATCTGCGGCTCGACAATGCCGACAGCGTGCGTCTGAACTTCATTCAGGACGACGGCGAAGACGGGCGAGTGGTCATCACGTTCACCGGTCCCGGTGTGACCACTGCGTATCGCGTCGGTCCCGAGTGGAAACTCGCCGTCACCGGTGTTCCGGAGAACCAGGTGCAGGGTCACATGGAGCGTACACCCGCGGGCATCGACGTCGAGTTTCGAATGCCCCTTACGATGCTCGGCTCGCGCAAGTTCTTCGGATTGTCTTACGTCGATGTCGACGACCCGGAATCGCGCGCGGTTCGCGCCATCACGCAGACGTTGCCAACGGCCGGCAAGTCCAGTTTCAACCTGGTGGTGCTGCGTTCCCCGGAGGTGTTGAACATCATCCAGGGGCTGGGCTATTCCGGCGCGCGCATCCTGGTCATCGATGCGCAGAACCGCGTCCGGGCCGAAACCGGTAGCTTCACCATGAGCGAGGACCGCGAAGCGGCAGATCCCGGCTGGGCATCCACCGCGCGGCGCTGGTTCGACGTGATTCGGCCGGTCGTGCACCGGCTGGTGATGTGGCAGCGGTGGGACGACGACGAACTGTCGGAGGACTCCGCGACCGTCGTCAACAAGGTGATCGAATCGTCGCTGCGCGGCAATCCGATCGCGCTGCGCTGTCGCGTGAACGACCAGGAAATCATCATGGCTGCGCATCCGATCGTATCGCGCGATGCGGTACTCGGCGGCGTCGTCGTCGAGCAGAACATTGCAGACATTCTTGCGTTCCAACGCGCGGCGCTGGAACAGGTGATCGTGCTGTCGCTGGTGAGCCTGCTGGTGGTGTTCGTCGTGCTTGTCGCTTTTGCCGGTCGGTTGGCATGGCGGATCCGACAATTGCGGCGCGAGGCGAGCGCGGCGATCGACCCGCGCGGGCGTCTGCGCGCAAACGCGCTCCAGAGCGCAATGAACGCGGGCGATGAAATCGGCGATCTCGCACGCAGCGTTTCCGGCTTGTTGGCGAAACTGCAGCAGCACAACCAGTTCCTCGAGAACATGCCGCGCACGCTGCGCCACGAGATCAACAATCCGCTCAATACGTTGAGCACCTCGCTGCAGAATCTCGCCGACGAGAACCCGGAGGTGCGCGACAGCAAATATCTCGACAGTGCCAAGCGCGGCGTGATGCGGATCGGCGCCATCGTGCAGAACCTCGCCGACGCTGCGAACCTGGAAGAGTCGCTGGAGGCAGAAGAGCTCGAGATCGTCGATCTGGAACAGTTGATCGAAAGCTACGTGGCGAACTGCCGCGTCGTGCACAAGGATTGCGAGTTCGCATTCCGAGGAACGGGTCATCCCGTATACGCACGCGTTTCCGACTATCGGATCGAGCAACTGTTGGACAAGATCATCGACAACGCGATCGACTTTCATCGCCCTAACAGCCCTATCAAGGTGCAGCTCGACCAGTTGAAGGATTTCCTTCGCATCACCGTTGCGAACCGCGGACCGACGCTGCCGCCGGCGGCCGAGGAGACACTTTTCGACTCGATGGTCAGCCATCGCGGCGCCGAAGCGCGCAACCGGCTGCATTTCGGACTGGGACTCTACGTGGTGCGGGTGATCGCCGAACACCACGGCGGCAGCGTGCGCGGCATGAATCTGCCAGATGGCTCCGGTGTCGTGGTGATCGTGCAGTTGCCGCTGGCGAACCTCGCGGTTTCGCCGGCGCGCACGAACGGCGAAGCGACTACGACCCCGACGGGTTGAGCGTCAGGCGCGGAAGTACTCGGCCTTCAGAGTGACCGGTCCGTCGCAACGTAATTCGCCGCGCTGAACCATGTAGACCACCGCCGACAGCACGCTACGGGCGGCGGCGCGGTACATGAACTCCGGGACGTCGGCGTACATCGTCGGCACCATGTCCTCGATCTTGTGCTGGCCGCGCTCGATGCACGTCAGAATCTGCTCTTCCCGCTCGCGGCGGTGCGCGATGAACGCTTCGACGTGCCGCTTCGGTTCGAGCACCGAAGGACCATGCGTGGGCCAGTACAGCGCGTCGTCGCGGTCGAGCAGCAGCGCAAGGCTCTCCATGTAGCGGCGCATGTCGCCGTCGGGTGGCGAGATGATGCTGGTGGACCAACCCATTACGTGATCGCCCGTGAACAGCGTGCGCTCTTCACGCAGTGCATAGCACACGTGATTGGACGTATGGCCCGGCGTGTAGACGCACTCCACCGACCAGCCGTCTGCCGCGATCACCTCTCCATGACGCACTTGAATGTCGGGGCGGAACGCCATGTCGGCGCCTTCCTCGAGCTTCACCGTGGGGTCTTCGATGCCCGAGCCGTGCGGACCGAATGCGTATGACAGTGCGTCGCAACGCTGACGCAGCAGAGCGCAACCGGGCGAGTGGTCCGTGTGCGTGTGTGTGACCAGCATGTGGCTGATCCGTTCACCTTGGGTCGCCGCCACAATCGCATCGATGTGATCGGGGTCGGCCGGACCCGGATCGACGACCGCGACATCGCCGTGGCCGAGGATGTAGGTACCCGTGCCGTGCAGCGTGAATGGACTGGGGTTCTTCGCGATCACCCGGCGGATCAGCGGTGACAGTTCGGTCACCGCGCCGTATTCGAACTCGAGCTCACGCCGAAAAGGGATCTTCACGCCCATCGCGAAATCCGCTGCCCCAGAGGCGCCGAAGCATAGTTTGCTGCACTGCGAAAGGCAACGCGACGACCCGCGCCGCGGGCCGGATTACGGCACCGCGTACCACGCAATAGCGGCGGCGATCGCCGTGATCGTTCCCGCCGCGACGATCCAGCGGCCCCATCGCGGTCCGCTGCGGCGCGCCGTCGGTTCCCGATACTGCAGCGTGACGCGACCGACGCGGATCGAGTCGCCGTTGCCGAGCCGGGCCGTGTGGATTTCGGTGCCGTTGATCCAGGTGCCGTTGGTCGAAATGAGGTTCACGAGTTGGGCGCCGTCGGGCCGGAGTTCGAGTTCCGCGTGGCGCAACGACACGCTCGCTTCCGACAGGTGAATGTCTGCATCGGGACCTCGCCCGATCAGATGCCGTCCGAACGCGAGCGGGAATACGCGACCGGTCACAGGCGCGCTGCGGCCGATCAGCATCGGTCCGGTCGGAGTCGGGTCCGGAACGATCGGTGTGGCGTTCGGCAATGCACCTGCTTCGACCGTGACGTTCGCGATCTCGGCCGTTTCGGCCCGCGCCGGTTCGCCGAGCGCGTGCTCCGATACTTCGAGCTGGTCCGGCGGTTGACCCGGCGGACGGATCGGTGTGAGGTCGGGCGCATCGCCGATCAGCTGGTAGCGGACGGTGTCGAACGAAATCTCGTCGCCATGAAACACGCGCCACGCGCCGGCCACGCGATCGCCGTTGACGTAGGTGCCGTTGGCGGAACGCAGGTCCTCGAGCCAGATCGCGCCATGCTCGGCGCATAACTGCGCGTGATGGCGCGAGACGTGTCCTTCGACCAGCTGCAGGTCGCAGTCTGTCGCTCGACCGACGTTCAGCGTCGGCGCGATCGGCACACCGATGCCGTCGCCAACGCGGTGCAGTTTCCAGCCGCATGGCGGCGTCGTCGTTTCGACATCGAGGCGCAACCGGTGCTGACCGAGCACGAGCGCGGCACCCGGTCGCAACCCGGCGATGCCGTCGATTGGGTTGTCATCGACATGCGCCGTTGCACCTTCGAGAACGATCACGCGCGGTCCGCGTTCGGTCGTCTCGATGCGCACGTGGAAGTCGCGCACGTCTTCACCGGCGATCACCAGATCGTTGTCGAGGTGACGCCCTATCGTGACGCTGCCAGCCAGCGGAAATCGCGCGTCAGGCTCGTCGAGCAGCACCAGAGCGTAGCGCGCGTCGGTCATTCGAAGCAGTACTGCACGCGACAGTCGGTGCCATCGGCGCCGAAGTTGAGTTCGCCAACGCCGCGGATAGGCAAGACCTCGCGACGAACGAAATGGGGCCGGGATTGATCGTCGGAACGCACGAAGCTGCCGTTGGTACTATGGTCGCGCAACACGACGATGCCGCGATGCCACTCGAGCGTTGCATGAAAACGCGATACCCGCGGATCGTTGATCACGACGTCGCACTGAGGGTCGCGCCCGATTGTGATTTCCTGTTCGCGTCCCAGCGCGATAGGTCCGGCCTTTGTCTGCAGCGTCAGGCGTCGCCGCGTGGCACCTGTCGTGCGACGTACCGACGAGTTGAAGTGCGTCGCAGTGCCAGGTTCCCAACACAGGTGGTAGATCGCCATCGATCGTGCGGTGCCGCGCAACCGCACCTGCTCGAAACGACGACAGGCCTTGCGGATGGGGTGTCCCAGCGCTTGATGAACCGTTTCGGATATCACGATCTCGCGCGCACGGGCGATCGCCGTCAGGCGCGCCGCGATGTTCACGGTATCGCCGTAAAGGTCGCCGCGCTTGTGAATCAGTGCACCGGAATGGGCGCCGATGCGCAATTCAAGGACTGTGTCGATCTGAATGGCTTTCAATGCATGACACGTTGCATCGGCATTTGGGAAGAGCAGCAGCAACTCGTCGCCGTTGCGCTTGACGCAGCGCCCGCCACCCTCGATCGCGCACGCGCTGGCAAACGCCAGCGCTTCCTCGATGCGCAATTGGGCCGCTTCGTCGCCGACGCGGCGATAGAGTCCGACGCTGTCGACGACGTCGACGAACGCAACGACACAGTGTGCGTTCCGAGCGCTGAGTTTGTTCATTGTTTCGTTCCTCTTGCGCCCTCGGCGGCCCAGCTATCCCGTTGTGCGCGCCATTCGGGAACATCTGGCGTCACCGTGAGCGCCAGTTCCAGAAAGTGCTGGGCGTCGGTCTTCAGGCCGGCGTCGTAAGCCTCGCGCGCAACGCTTGCGAGTCGGCCCGCGGCGGCGTTGAGCATGTCTCGTGCCTGCTGGTTGTTGGGGTCGAGGCGGCGCACCTCCAGCAGGCGCGCTACGGCGTTCTGCTCCGGAGGCTCCGTGATGAAGCCATCAGTCATCAACTTCTGCGCTTCATTGAGCAACCTCGAGACGCTGCCAATCCGTTGCTCCTCGGCGCCCAGTTTAGCCTTCAGTTCCCGGATTGCCGTGTCAGAGAGCCCGATCTCGGAGGCGCGGGCGCTGAGTGCACGCACGCCCTCGATTTGGCCGGTGGACAGCAACTCGGTTGCCCGCGTCAGCAGTTCAGCGACCACTTCCGACAAACCCTGGTTCGCGATCGCGTTGTTCGGGTCCGTGGCGAGCACGCGGTGATAGATCTCGGCGGCGTTGCTTCCCGGAGGATTGATCAGCGCGCCGTTCGCCCGATACGCGGAGGCTTGTTGCAGCAGCGTCTGAATCTCCTGATGTGAAGTCGCGGCCTGCTGTACTTTGTCGCGCACGGTGACGACGTCGCTGCTGTTTGCATTCGCCGTCGTTGCGCGCTCCAGATAATTCATCGCGCCGGTTATGTCGCCCGCTTCGGCGGCCGTACTGGCGAGTTGGGCGTAACGCTCCGCGAGGCGAGCCAACTCCGACCTCGCGACCGCGTGGTTGGGGTTGAGGCGCAACGCTTCCTGATATGCCTGAATCGCCGCGGTGGCAGAAGGTTGATCATCGAGACCGTGACTGTGTAACAACGCTTCAGTGCTGGTCACCAGCGAGTCTGCCCGCTTGCGATCGGACAGCTTCTCGAACAGTGACGTAAGCTCCTCGTCGTTCGGAAAGACTGCTAGCGATTCCGTCAACTTCGCTTCGGCCAGGGCGAGGTCGTCGGCGGCCAACGCTTGTCCGATGCTCGTTTTCCATTGCGTCGCGAGATCGGCGATCGCGGTGCGCGCCTGGGAGTACGACGAATCGACGTCGAGCACCCTTCTGTAACCCGCAACGACCGCGGCGAGGCTCTGATTCGGATCGCCGCGCAGCGACTCCGCCTGACGCCACGCGTTTAGCAGGGCGGGCTTTTCCGTGAGCCCCGTCGCGATCATCACCTTCGCGATCGCGTTGTCGCGGTTCCATGGGTACAGATAGCTCCATGTTCCGGCCAGGACGACGATCACGAACGCCACCCAGGGCCACGCCCGCCGACGTTGTCGCGTCTGCTTCGGGCGCTGGTCCGGCTCGGCGCGTATCGTGCGGCCGTCGCGCACGACGGGTATCGACATGCTATCGCCGATGGCGCGAATCTCGGCGGTGTTGACGACCTCGGTCTTGATGACGGTGTTGGGGACCATGCCGGCGGCGCGAACGCCGTCGAGCGCATCGATGACCTCCGCGCCGGTCTGGTAGCGCGCCTCCGGCTTCTTCGCGAGGAAACGGTCGACCACGTTCTGCATCGCGCTGAGGTGCCCGGGCAGTCGTGGAACCGGGTCTTGAAGATGCCGGATGCCCACCGCCACCGCGGAGTCCGCCTTGAACGGCACTTCTCCGGTCAGCATCCGGTAGAAGACGACGCCCAGGCTGTAGATGTCAGAGCGTCCGTCGAGCGGCTTTCCCGATGCCTGCTCCGGACTCATGTATTGCGGTGTTCCAACGACCGTACCATGGCGCGTGATGCTGGCGCCGCTGCTGATCACGCGCGCAACGCCGAAGTCGGACAGCACCGCCGATCCGTCCTCGCGGAACAGGATGTTCTCCGGCTTGATGTCGCGGTGCACGAAACCTTTCGCGTGGGCGTTGTCGAGTCCGCGGGCGATGTCCTTCACTACCGAAATCGCGGCCTGCATGTGCAACCCGCGCTTGAGGCGGCGGTTCAGGTCGCCACCGCGCAGATACTCCATCACGAGGTAGTAACACTGGTCGTTCACGCCCGCGTCGTGAACCTGCACGATGTTGGGGTGGCTCAGCTGCGCAATGATGCGCGCTTCGCGCACGAAGCGTTTACCGAAACTGGGATCCGCGGTGTACTCGGGCGATACGACCTTTATGGCAACGAGCCGGCCGAATTTCTTCTGGACCGCGAGATAGACGCGCGCCATGCCGCCGCGGCCGATCTCGCGCTCGATGCTGTAACCGGGGATCTCGAGACGCGCTTCAGCCATTGGATCGAAGCGGACGTACTTCGCCTTCCACGAGGTGCCCGAGCACGATGTGCGCCGCTGGCACGTACAGCGTTCCATCGAGGCTCACCGCGGGACCCCGGCCGTGCGCGAGCCCGTTGATGCAGGTGTTGGCCTGAAACATCCAATCGCGCCCGTCGATCGAAATACGACAGCTCTTCACCGCAACCAGCGGTTGTCCGAGCACGAGCGTGCCGTCGCGCCATTGCTGGAATTCGGCCTGGCCGTCGACCGTGCGTTTGACGCCGAAGCCCTGCATCTTGTTGTGCTCAAAGTTGCCCTCGTACACGGTGCCGTCGCGCCAATAGAACACGCCAAGCCCCTCGCGGGCGTCGTTGGCGAAGGCGCCGACGTAGCGGTTTCCGTTCGGCCAGTCGAACGTTCCGAAGCCGTTCTTTTTGCCGCCGACGAAATTGCCTTCGTAGTGCCGACCGTCGGGCCAGAAAAACTTGCCGGGCCCCTGTAGTTGGTCGTTCTGGAACGTCCCTTCGTAGCGTTCGCCGTTGTGCCAGGTATAGACGCCCTGCCCGGTCCGTTCGCCGCCGATGAAGTCGCCCTCGTAACGATCCGAGTTCGCCCACACGAACACGCCGTGGCCCGTGATGTGGTCCTCGCTGAAGTCGCCTTCGTAACGGTCGCCGTTCGGCCAACGCAACACACCGTCGCCTTGCCGCAGGTCCTTCACGAATGCGCCTTCGTATGTCCGACCGTCGGGCCAGTAATACGTGCCCTTGCCGCTCATCTGATCGTTCGCGTACTGGCCGACATACCGATTGCCGTCGGCCCACGTGTAC
>DATJGR010000230.1:0-2820 GCA_035494855.1 Pseudomonadales bacterium
TCCACCCGTTCGCCCGCTATCTGCTCGAGGTTCTCGGCCGCCAGGTCGAAACTCACGCGCTTCTGTTTGCCGTCGCGCAACACCGTGAGGTTGACGCTGTCGCCTACCATCAGCAGCGCCGACTGGCTGTGGAAATCGACCACGCGCTTGATGTCGCGATCGTTGATCCTGACGATGACGTCGCCGGGCGCGATGCCGGCCTTGCCGGAGGCGCTCTCCTTGTCCACCTCGACGACGACGACTCCCTCCACGAAATTCACGTTGAACGCCTGCGCGAGTTCCGCGTTCAACGCCTGGACCCGCACGCCGAGACGACCGCGTTGCACTTCGCCGTGCTTGATCAACTGCGCCGTGATCGACGACACCATGTTGCTCGGTATCGCGAAGCCGATGCCGACATTGCCGCCAGCCGGCGCCAGGATCGCGGTGTTGATGCCGATCAGTTCGCCGCGCAGATTCACGAGCGCGCCGCCGGAGTTACCGGGATTGATCGACGCGTCCGTCTGAATGAAGTCTTCGTAGCCTTCGATACCGAGCCCGCTGCGCCCCAGCGCGCTCACGATACCGGACGTCACCGTCTGATCGAGGCCAAACGGGTTGCCGATCGCAACCACGTAATCGCCCACGCGCAGACGGCTCGAATCGGCAAACGCGATCTGCGCGAGTTTCTTCGGTTCGACTTTCAACACCGCAAGATCCACCTGCGCGTCGGTGCCGACCAGCTTTGCCGGCATGGTGCGGCCGTCGGACAACGTCACAGTGATTTCGTCGGCGCGATCGATCACGTGATTGTTGGTAACGATGTAGCCCTGCCGCGCATCGACGATGACGCCGGATCCGGCGGCTTTCGTGCGTCGATAGCGCTGCTGCTGTTCCGGAATGTTGAAGAAGCGCCGGAAGAACGGGTCGTCCATCAACGGGTTGCGGACCTGGACGGTCGTATAGGTGGCGATGTTGACGACCGACGGCGTGACCTGTTCGAGCATCGGCGCGAGGCTCGGCATCTCGCTGCCCGCAGGTAGGGCGGCACCTGCATCGCCGGCCATCAATAGCCCCATCAACACCGCCGCGTGAAATCGCATCGAGAATCGTCCTCCCGTTCGTCGTTGTTCGAGTGTCGCTATAACAATCCGCTACCTTCGACCACGCCGCGGGCGATTCGTCAGCGCGCCGGTTCGCCTTCCGGCACCGGCCCCGCCGCGGCGATCAGCGCGAACGCCACGCCCGACAGCGCAGCGAAGGTGAGAAATGCCATCAGGTAGCCGTGCGACGCGGTGATGGCGCCGAGCAGCACTGGACCGCTCGCGATACCGAGCGTAGATACCGCCTGGCTCAGCGAGAAGATCTTGGGGTAGTCCATCACGCCGAACGCCTGCGCGAGTATCAGCGGCTGCAGCATCAGCAGGTTGCCGACGGTGAACCCGAACAGACCGGCGCCGAACCACAGCTGAGTCGCATTCTCCGCAGCGCCGATCACGACGAAACCGAGCAGCTGGCCCACCACCGTCGCGAGTGCGAACTTCTTGATCGACACGCGGCCGATGATGAATCCGCCGATCAGCCGCCCGATGACCGACAGCGTCGCGAGCACCGATACCGCGAACGACGCCTGCAACGGCGTCGCAATCGCGACGCCGCGCGTGTACATGTGCGCGATGGTGCCCACCTGCGCGCCCATCGCGAGCAGATAGCCGAGGGTGAGAAAGACGAAGAATCGCGACCGGATCGCCAACGCGAACGCGGTTCCCCGACGCATCGGTGAAGGGGCGCCGGCCGTCGACACATCCGGGAACGATCGCACGCCGAACCATACGATCGGCACGATCGACAACGCGAATATCCCGCCGAGCAATGGTGTGGCCAGTTCGATCGGCCAGCGCTCCAGCAGCACGGCCGACAGCGGCGTCAGGATCACTCCGCCCAACGACAGGCCGGTCGACGAAAACGACAACGCGACCGGTCGGCTTCCGGGATCGAACCAGCGTGTGATCAACGTGGTGGCGGGCAGTACGGAGATACCCGTGTATCCGATGCCGAACAACGCGTATACGACATACAACTGCCACTCGGCCCGAATGTGGCCGATGCAGGCGATCGCGCATGCCGAAAAGACGGCTCCAACGATCATGACGAGGCGCGCATCGCTGCGCTGCAGCAAGCGTCCGGTGACCAGCCCCGCCACACCGCCCGTAAGGAAGAACAGGCCCACCGCCGACGAAATCGACGCCACCGAAAAACCACGCTGCGCCGTGAGCGCATGCATATAAACCGACAGGTTGTAGAACCCGAGCCCCGACGAAACCGTCAGAATGGCGAACAGATTGCACGCCAATACCCAGCGATAGCGATCCGGTCGCATGCAGATGTTCCGGTTCAGGAGCGACGCCGTGTGAATGGAGCGGGTGGAGGGAATCGAACCCTCGTATGCAGCTTGGGAAGCTGCCGTTCTGCCATTGAACTACACCCGCGGCGGGGTCGAATTATGACAGAGCTTCGGGTCGGTGTTGGTGGAAAGGAGTTTTGGGTTGGTGTTGGTGGAATGGAGCTTCGAACGCGGCGGAGGTGGGTATGTGCTGCGTCGGACGCGCTCGAGCCATCCCTGGTCGCTCCGCGCGCGCCATCCATGGCGCGCTAGGGTCCTCCGCAACACATACCCACCTCCGCCTGGGATCATGTTTCCATCGACAGTGATCGGAGAGTTTGAACGCGCGCTTTGCGCGCGTTCATCTCACCGAATAAGTCAAAGGCGGTACCAGGCGCCGACCTTGCATATCGAATAAGTGACCGCCGGCGCCAGGCATCGGCGGTCACTTTGCGAAC
>DATJGR010000231.1:0-6558 GCA_035494855.1 Pseudomonadales bacterium
GCGGCGTAGGCCGCGCTGCCTATCCCCAGCGTCAGAGCGATCATCGCTCCATGGCTCATCCGTTTAGCGTTCATCGAATTGCTCCTCGCAAAACTTCGGAAACTCATTCTTGGAAACTCATGGTGTCGATCCTGGTGACCATCGTCTCGATCGCTTTTTTTTGACGACCGCGTGACGGCTGCCGGGTGTTCAGAACGTCGCCACCAGATCGAGCTGCAGCGTGTTCGTCTGGGCACCTGGCTTCGCCGGGTTCGACGCATCGGACTCGGTGTAGAAGTACGTCGTCAGGAACTGGAAGTTCTTGGTGATGTTGTACGTCAGCTGCAGCTTGCTGCCCTTCGATGCCGTGAAGCCCGATGCGAAGTCCGAGTCGGTGAACGCGCCGACGACTGCGTTGCGCTCCACGTCGCGATAGCTGTAGTTCACGCCGATTTCCCAGAAGCGCGTAATCAGCCCCAGGAGGTAGCCGCGGTCCTCGCCGTCGTCCGGACCGTTCGCGTTCGGGTTCTGCACGTATTGACCGTACAGCGACAGCGGCAACGGCAGGCCGAGAACGTCGAGCTGGCCGAAGCCTTCGTACAGTTGGAACTGCGTCGAGTTGTTGCCGTTCAGCGTGAGACCGATGCCGGCGTTGGGGGCTTGCGTCGGTACGCCCTGATCGTCCTTGAAGTAGTGGAATACGCTCGCGCCGACAGTCAGTTTGAAGTCCTCCCCCGGAAACAGGTTTGCACCGAGCTGCGCGTAGTAGAGCCTGAGGTCGTTGTTGAACTCCGGACCAAAGCCGGTGGCGTTGTCCTTCACGGTGAATGCCCCGCCCGAACCGAAAACGTTCGTGTCGCCGAATTTGCGGCTGTACTGCGCGGCGACGCCTTCCGGATTCACGTCGTTGTCCCAGATCATTTCGGTCTCGGCCACCTTGGTCCACGGTTGCGCCATGCGTCCGCCGATCATCTTCAGTCCCGGCACGTTCTCCGGATGCCAGTTGATGTAGGCGCGGTCCAGCCAGATGTCCTTCTTGGTGAAGTAGTTGTTCATGTCCTGGTTGGTCGACCGCACGTCGTTGTTGTTGCCGGAGGCGAGGCGGATGCCGGCCTCGACGGTCGGCGTGACCTGCGAGACCGCGGCCAGACGCGCGCGATAGCGCTGACGGCTCGCGGTCTGCTCGGGCGAGCGGTCTTCGACCTGAACCCGTTCCTGCCGCACGCGGATGTCGCCGCTGATCACGGTCCGTTCCGCCCAACCGAGTTTCTGCTCAATCGCCGTGACATCTTCCTTGCTCACCGCCTCCCGCGACTCCGCGCGCTGCTCCTTCGCGAGATCGGCGCTGAGTTCAGTGAACTGCGCTTCAGTGATCGAACCGTTCGCCTTCAGCATGGCGAGCAGTTTGGCATCGACCGATTCGGCCGACGCCGCGGGTATTGCCGCGGCGGCCAGCATGAATCCGCCACAAACGCTCAGAATGGTTTTCTGCACGACCCTATCTCCCTGTTGTGTTTATCCGACCCGCAGGCACGCAGGCGACGCAGTGTCGCCATTGTGCGTGACAGTTGAATGACAGCGGGAGGAGCCCGCGCGACGCGGGTCAGACGGGTCGGATCACCGCGTCGAAGAAGTTCCGCATCGCCTGCCACGAGCGCGTATCGGTCGGCGCGTGATAGGCGAAGCCCGGAATCTTCATCGCGTCGACTTCGCGATTCGTGAAGCTGTGCCCGGCGTTGCCGTAGATCAGCATCTGGAAGTCGACGTTGCCGGCCTGCATCTCGTTGATGAAAGCCTCACGCTGGGCGGCGGGAATGATCGGATCTTCGGCGCCCAGGCAGACCATCACCTTGCAGCGGATGTCCTTCGCGTCCTGCGGCGCGATCGTCGCGAGGCCGGAATGGAAGCCGACCACGCAGCCGACGTCGGCGCCGCTGCGGGCCAGCTCCAGCACCGTCGTGCCGCCGACGCCGAAGCCGATCGCAGCGGTGCGCATCCGGTCGACGTTCGGCTGCGCCTTCAACAGGTCGAGAGCGGTGTTCGCGCGGTTGCGCAGCGTCGCGAGGTCGTTGGACAGGCTGCCGATGATCGCCATGGCCTGCTCGCGCGACTCGATTGTTTCACCGAACGTGTCCATCGCGAACGCCACGTAACCGAGCTCGGCCAGCATGCGGGCGCGCTCCTTCGGATGGCCCGTCATCCCGCCGCCTTCGTGCGCGACGAGCACGCCGGCGGTCTTCTTGCCGTTCGAGCCGTCGGCCAGGTAACCGACGAATTTCCTGCCGTTGATCTGATACTCGATGTCCTGCGTCTGCATGGTGTCCCCGCCGTTAGTCCTGTTTCCTGAATACATCAATCCAGAAGCCGGCTTCGATGGTCAAGTGGTCCGGTGCAAGCGCCCGCGCGCGTTGATCGTTGCGGGTCCGGTACAGCAGCGGGGTCATCGCCATGAGGTCGGCGCGTTCAGCCGGGTTGGTGGGGAAGTCGAAGCCGACCAGTCGCTCCGTTGCATGCGCGAGGTTCTCCAACTGCACGGGGGCGCGCCTGTGCGGCCGTGCGTCCGCGTAAAGGAGATCGCGTAGCGCGCGCAGGTGCTCCGGTCCGGGACTGACGCGCACCAATACACCGTCGTTGGTGAGCACGCGTACGATGTCTGAGTCGAACGGAGCGAGGATGGCGGTAGCCGCATCGAACGCCGCGTCGATGAGCGGCAGGCGTCTGGAACTTGCGACGACGAACGCGATCGACGCATGCCGCTTCGCAGCCGCGCGTATCGCCGGTTTCGAAACGTCGATGCCGTAAGTGTGTGCCGCCACCGATGCAAGCGTCGCGGTGAAGTACCCATCGCCGCAGCCGAGGTCGACGGCGGCGTCGATTCTGCCGCATGCCGCGGTCAGCGTTTCCGTGAGCGCGGCGCACAACGGCGCGTAATGTCCGGCGTCGAGAAATCGTCGTCGCGCCACCACCATCCGCTCTTCGTCGCCGGGATTGCGCGATCCCCTGTGATGGGCCGGAAACAGATTTACGTAGCCCTCGCGAGCGATGTCGAAACGATGCTGCTGCGCGCAGACGAGGGATGCCGAATCGCGCGTCAGCGGTGCGCCACAGAGCGGGCACGCGAGCAACTGCACTGATGAAGATTACCTGGTGAAGAACGCGTCGAGCGTCGGAAAGCGCGCGCGGGCGTTGATGCAGTCCCAGAGGAACACCGCGAACCCCGGATCGCCGGTCCACAGCGAGTAGCGCATCTGGCCGTATCGCGCGGCATGAGCCTGCGTTTGTTCGATCGCGTGCATCGCGAACTGGCGCGCACGCGCGAGCCACATTGCGTCGCCGGTGCGCTCGTACAACTTCAGGAACGCATAGCCGTTGCCGCCGGTCCCGTGACAGACGTTCGAGCCTTTCGTGAGCGGACCCGCGCACCAGGTCGCCTCACCACCGGCCAGCAGCAGGTCGTCGAGCTCGTCGCCTGGAAAGTCGGCGAGCGTGACGACGAAGCCCGGCGCGCCGTGGCAGAACTGCATCAGCATGCGCGCGTCTCGACCTTGGGGTTGGGTGAGGCGCGAACGCCAGTTGACCAGACCGTGCTCGATCGTCGCGCAGCGGCGCACGGTATTGGCGATGCAGCCTTGCCACTCGGCCCACTCGCGTTCGTCGAGCAGGTGGCGGCCACGGATCAACGGCGATGCGGTGCCGACGAAGCCGTGCACCGCGTCGATGAACGTGTGGCTGGCGCCGTAAAGGTCCTGCGTCCAGTAGAAGCACTCGTGCTCGGACGACCAGAGCAGTTGCGACCAGAGGGTGCGTGCCGATCGACGGAACAGCTCGCCCCAGCGCGATTGTCCGGTGCGTTCGTGCATGAACAGCGCCGCGAGCATCGTGCCGGGTGCACCCCACATCACTTCCCGCGCGGGATTCGTCTCGTTGCGTTCGATCAGCGCGGCGATTCGTTCGGCCAGCGGTTCAGCGATGTCGGGCGAGGCCGCGTCGCCGTACAACTGCATCAGGATGCTCGTTTCCCCCATCAGGTACGCGGCCGGTGCGTCGAACTTCTCTGCGGCGAGCCACTCGCGATCGAGCGAAAGCACTGCGTACAGATGCGGTGCGTACGATCGTTTCAGGCGCGCGGCGCCCACGTCGCGGAGATAGTGCAGCGCCCAGATCACGCCGGCCGCGCCATGGTAGAGCGGGTAGGCCGGTCTCGTGTCGCCGTCGTCCGCATCGAGCGGATGCATCGGCCAGAACGTGTCGGGAGAAAAGCGCGACTCGGTGTCGGCAACGATGGTTGCGATCATCGAAGCAGCGCAGTCGGCGTCCCATTCGCGCGGCGCGCACGCTTCGTGTCGTTCTTCGCTGTACAGCATGGCGGCTACTCTACGCCGCCTCCACGAGATGCATCTGCCGATACTTGCCGGGCGTAACGCCGAAGCGGCGTTCGAATGCGCGAATCAGGTGGTCGGGTCCGGAAAATCCGGTGCGGGTCGCGATCTGCGCGAGATCGAGCGCCTGCTGTTCGAGCAGCCGCCGTACGGCATCGAGCCGTATCGATTCGACGAACTTCGCCGGCGAAACGCCGAGTTCGGCCTGCATGTGTCTGTGAAAATTTCGCGGGCTCATGTGCACGTGCGCGGCCAGCGTTTCGACGTTCAGCTCGCGCTCGAGATTGCGCTCGGCCCAGGTCGCGAGTTCGGCCAGACGATCGTCGCTGGTCGATTGCGCGGCGAGTGTCGCGGAGAATTGCGTCTGATGTCCGGGGCGCCGCATGTACACCACCAGTTGTCGCGCCACTGCCATCGCGACCGCTCGCCCCATGTCCTCCTCTAGTAGTGCCAGCGCCATGTCGATGCCGGTGGTCACGCCGGCCGAGGTCCAGTACTTGCCGTCGTTCACGTAAATCGCCTGCTCGTCCACATCGAGGGCGGGGAACAGCCGTTTCAGCAGCGACGTCGATTGCCAGTGGGTCGCCACGCGCAAACCGTCTAGGTGGCCGGTTGCAGCGAGCAGGAACGCGCCGGTGCAGACCGAACAGACGCGCCGACTGTGAACTGCCGCTTCACCGAGCCACGCCATGAGGCGCCTGTTGGCGACCGCGCCTCGAATGCCGGCGTCGTCGCCGCCCGGAACGAGCAGAGTATCCACTGCATCAGGCGGCACGTCGGTGAAGCGCTGCGCCGCGAGCGCGAATCCCGCGGAAGTTTCAACTGCGCCCGATCTGTTGGCGACGAAAACGACGCGGTAAGCCGCGGCGTCGAGCATCAGGTTCGCGCTGGCGAAGACCTGGCCCGGGCCTACTGCATCGAGCGACTGCATGCCGGGATACAACGGGACCGCGACGGTGCGCACCTTCGGGCGTCGCGCGTTTGTGTGGCGATGGTGGCGGGACACGCGATTTCTCCAGTTGGCACAAATCATCGATTTGTTGTCATTTCTGCCACGACGGCGACGTGATAGCAATAGCACCGTCGAAATTCAGGAGCTTCCCATGGTGTCACTCGGTTTCATCCGTCGCGCGTTTCTGCTGTTCGTTGCCGGTGTCGGTTGCGTTGCGCTGGCTCAAGTCCCGGCCACGACGGAGCAGACCGGAGTCGAACGGATCACGGCGCAGGAAGAGGGCGACACGCTGGCCGCGTTGAAGCCGCCGAAGCGGCAGCGGCCGGTGGTCGCGGTGCTCGGGTTGAACGAAGGCAGCGAGACCACCGACTACCTCGTGCCGTTCGGCGTGCTGCGGAGGTCGGATCTCGCCGACGTGTTCGCGCTGTCGATCAGGCCGGGACCGGTCACGCTCATGCCGTCGCTGACGATCGTTCCCGACATGACCACCACCGAGTTCGATCAACGTTTTCCCGACGGAGCGGATTACGTGATCGTCCCCGCCATGCACGTTGCCGACGATGCGGCCGTGCTGAAATGGATCGAGGAGCAGGCCGCCGGAAAAGCAACCGTCGTGGGCGTGTGCGCCGGCGCACTCGTTCTCGCCAACGCGGGTGTTCTGCACGACAGGAACGCGACGACGCACTGGTTCCGGGTGAGCGAATTGCGCAAGGCGGATCCGAGCATTCGCTACGTGGCGGACAGACGCTACGTCGTGGACCGTGGTGCGGTAACGACGACCGGCGTCAGCGCGTCGCTGCCGGTTTCGCTCGCGATCGTGGCCGCAATCGGTGGGCGCGAGCGGGCAGACTCGTTGGCGCACGAGCTGGGCGTCTCCGGATGGAGCGTCGCACACGACAGCGCCGGGTTTCGGATGAGCGCCGGGGTTATCGCGTCGTACGCGGCGAACTTCCTCGAATTCTGGCGCCATGAAACGGTCGGCATTCCGGTAAACGACGGCGTCGACGAAGTTGCGCTTGCACTGACGAGCAACGCCTATGAAGCGACGCACCTCGCGAAGGTCAAGACGCTCGCGAACGGCATGAATCCGGTCGTGATGCGATACGGACTGCGCCTGGTACCCGATGCGACGATAGGTGCGCGCGTACGACTCACGCTGGAGCCGTTGGCTGCAGGCGCGTCAGGCGATGCGCTCGACCGCGCGCTTTCTGACATCACCGAACGTTACGGCGCGAGAACCGCGCGTGT
>DATJGR010000232.1:0-12327 GCA_035494855.1 Pseudomonadales bacterium
AAGGTGTCTTGATTCGTAGGAGCGACGACCGCGATCCCGTACATGGTTGTGGTCGGCGTGCAGATATTGGCGGTCACCGGCCCCGTATCCGCTCCGCCGACCTGTCCGGCGTACGTGAACGTTTGGCTGGCAAGACGCTCCATGCCCTGTGCACATAGCATCAGGTCATTCTCCGCATTCACGCGCTGCGTACGAATGCTGTACTCCCGATAGATGGGTATAGCGATGGCCGAGATGATTGCCATGATCGCGAGCGCCACGAGCAGCTCGATCAACGTGAATCCGCGAGTTCGCATTCTTTGCCTTTTATTCGCCCTGGCGGACTCTATCGATGCGTCGCCAGGCCCCCAATCCGGCTCCGCCGAACGGTCGGAATCGACCGATGAGCGGAACCACGCCAAACGTTGGAAAGTGTCAACGCCGGATCGGCTCGACCTTCAGGATCGAGACGTCGAAGATCAGGTTCTTACCGGCTAACGGATGGTTGAAGTCGACCACCACGAGGTCGCCCTCGACAGATCGAACGACCCCGGGTAGCTCGCCTCCCGGCCCTGCAAACGACACCACCAGGCCGGGTTCGGGCACCACCTCCGACGAGAACTGCGCGATCGGCATGAAGCGGAGGTTTTCTTCCCGCTGCTCGCCGAATCCGTCCGCGGCCGCGATGCGCAGTTGTTCGTCGGCACCCGCCGAGAGCCCGAACAGCGCGCGCTCGAATCCCGGTAGCAGACTTCCATCGCCCACCGTGAACGTCGCGGGTCGCGACCGTCGGGTCGAGTCGATCTCTTCGCCACTCTCGAGCAGGATGGAAAAGTGCAGCGTGACGCGGGTATCCGGTCCGACAGCGGTCATCGGCGGATCAGGTCGTGCGCGCCGCTCGCTCGCGGCGGGAGTCACGCAGCATCGACGCGATCCACAACACGGCGCCGATCGAGATTGCGGAATCGGCTACGTTGAACGCAGGGAAGTAGTGATCGTCGTAGTGGGCCAATGCAAAGTCGACGACGTAACCATGCACTGCCCGGTCCCACAAGTTGCCGAGCGCGCCGCCGAGCACGAAACCATATGCGCAACCCAACAACCGGTCTGTGGCGGGCAGGCGACGAAGCTCGATCAAAAGGTAGATCGAAAACGCCACTGCGAGCGCGACCAACATCCACCGCTGCCAGCCGCTCTGAGTCGCAAGAAAACTGAATGCCGCACCTTCGTTGTGTAGGCGCACCCAGCTGAAGATCGGCAACACCGAAACTTCCTGTCCCAGCGCCAACGACGTATTGACGATGATCTTCGTGATCCGGTCGAGCACCCAGACGACGCCCGCCAACGCAAGCCACTTAGCCATTCGCTCTCCTGAACCACGCCCGCGCCTCTGTAACGTCGGCAGCAATCTGAGTCTTCAACGCATCGAGCGATGCGAACTGTCGTTCGTCCCGCAACTTGCGCCTGAAATTCACCGTCAGCAGACGTCCATATATGTCGCCGGTGAAATCAAACAGATGCACTTCGAGCAACGGTTCCTTTCCTCCGATCGTCGGTCGAATGCCGACGTTCGCGATGCCTTCATAGTTTCGATCGAGACCGCTCACCGTCACGGCGAACACGCCGTCGAGCGGCGCACGATACCTGTTCAGCCGGATATTCGCGGTTGGCACGCCGAGCTGCCGGCCGAGCTGTCGACCGTAGATCACGTGACCCATGATGAAGAAACGGTGCCCGAGCAACTTCTCGGCGAGCGTGATGTCGCCGGCCGCCAGCGCTTCGCGGATTCGCGAGCTCGAAACACGTTCGTGATCGAACGTCAGCGTGCCGATGTGGCTCACGTCGAATCCGAGGCGGTCGCCGCCTCGTTTCAACATCGCGTAATCGCCCTCGCGACCGCGCCCGAAACGGAAGTCGTCCCCAACGACGACGTAGCGCACGCCGAGCTGACCGACGAGGAAGTCCTCGATGACCGACGTTGCAGTGATCTGCGACACCTGCTCGTTGAACGGCAGGCAGATCATCCGATCGATGCCGGTGCGCATCAGCAAAGTCACTTTCTCGCGAAATCGCGTGAGTCGGCCGGGCTTCACGCCGCCGCCGAAGTACTCGCGCGGCAACGGCTCGAACGTGATCAGAACGCTGGGCGCGAGAAGCTCGTCCCGCTTTGCGTTCAGGTGCGCGAGCAGCAACTGATGGCCGTGATGGACGCCGTCGAAGTTGCCGATCGTCGCGACGCATCCCCGGTGCTCAGGACGGATGTTGTGTAAGCCGCGGATGATCTCCATGCATGACCTGAAGTAGCGGAGTGTGAGCAGGCGCGCGGTCGCATTATACGCACGGCGGCGCAATCAGACGTGATAGCGCAGGTCTCTCGGCCGGAAACCGGCAAGCAGCAGAACGGTAAAGTAGGTGAATCCGCCCAACGCACACACACCCGCCATCCAGAACATGCGAGCGTGCCCGGAAAGTTGCAGCCAGCCGGCGGATGTCGGTGACACCAGGACCAGTGCCGCCACCATCGTCGCAGTCGCCAGCACCACCTTTGCCAGGAACACCGCAAACGCGCGGCCCGGCCTATAAAGTCCGCGGCGGATCGTGCCGCGCAACAACAGATACGACTGAACGATCGCTGCGGTGGTGGTGGCAAACGCGACGCCGACGTGTCCCATGACGCGAAACAACGCGAGGCTCAAGACGATGTTCAGCGCAACTGTTACGACCGCGATTCGAAACGGCGTGCGCGTGTCCTCGCGCGCGAAGTATGCAGGCGCCGCCACCTTCACGAGACAGAATCCGAGGAGACCGACCGCAAACGCTTGCAGAGACAACGATGCCATCCTCACGTCGAACGCGGTCATCGCACCATGGAAAAAGACGGTCGCCATCAACGGTAACGACAACACGTGCAATGCGGCGGCCGCAGGCACGCCGAATAGCAGGCACGTGCGCACGCCCCAGTCGACGGTCCGGTCGAACGCGGCCAGGTCGCCGCGCGAACTGAGTCGCGACAGGTTCGGTAGCAGCACGGTCGCGATCGTCACCGCGACGATACCGACCGGCAACTCCATCAACCGGTCGGAGTAGTACAGCCAGGAAATGCTGCCTGATGCGAGCAGCGAAGCGATCATCGCGTCGACCAGCGCATTGATCTGGCTCACCGAGCCGGCAAAGATCGCCGGTACCATCAGTCGTCCAACTCGTCGCACGCCGGGATGGCTCAACTCGATACGCGGTCGGATCAGCATGTGTATGCCGCGCAGTGCCGGAAGCTGAAACAACAGTTGAATCAGCCCGGCGGCGAACACACCCCACGCCAACGCCATCACGGGCGTTTCGAAGGTCGGCGCCACGAACACGGCAGCAACGATCATGGTCACGTTCAACCAGACCGGGGTGAACGCCGGAATCGCATAGCGATGGAAGCTGTTCAGCAACGCTCCGGCAAATGCCGTCAGCGAAATAAAGCCGAGATATGGGAACGTGATCCGCAGCATTTCCGCGGTGAGGCCGAGCCGCACCGGATCGTCACGGAAACCCGGCGCAAAGATGATCACGAACAACGGCGCCGCCGCGACGCCGAGCAGGCTCATCGCGGTCATCACGGTAATGAAGTTTCCAGCCATCACCGCGACGAACTCGCGCATCTGTGCCATCGGCCCTTGATTGCGATAGCCCGCGAGCACCGGAACGAACGCCTGCGAAAACGCGCCTTCCGCGAACAGACGACGGAAGAAATTCGGAATCCGGAAAGCTACGAAGAAGGCATCGGCCGTGGGCGTCGCACCGAAGAAGTACGACAGCACCATGTCGCGCACCAATCCGGAAATGCGCGACAGAAACGTCATGCCGGCAACGACGCTGCCATGGCGTCCGAGGTTCTGCGTTGCCGGCGGACCCTCGTCTATCGCCGCCAAAGCCGACGTGCCGTCGCGCGCTTCATTATCGCCGTCGTTGGTTGACACTTACCTGCCCCGACGGCATATTGTCGCGCTTCATTTTCCGCCCGAACCCCTCGAGGAGATCAGCTTGGCCAATAGCGCATCCGCTCGCAAACGCGCGCGACAAAGCGAAAGGCGCCGCCGTCAGAACGCGAGTCAGCGCTCGATGGTGCGAACGTCCATCAAACGCACTCAAGCGGCCATCGCGAGCGGCAATAGAGCGGACGCGCAAGCGGCGCTCACGGCGGCGATTCCGGTGATCGACGGAATGGTCACGAAAGGCATCATCCACCGCCACAAAGCAGCTCGCCACAAAGCCCGGATGAACGCGCAGGTCAAAGCCCTGAAGGGCTGAGGCGATCAAAGCAACACCAGGTTGTCCCGATGCATGAGCTCGGGCTCCCGCACATAGCTGAGGCGCCCCTCAATGTCGCGGGTAGAGCAACCGAGGATCTTCTGGGTCTCATCGCTCGAGTAGTTGACGAGACCCTTGGCCACCGCGCCGCCGTCGGGATCCAGACACAGCACCACCTCCCCGCGCGCGAATTTGCCGTGTGTCGCGGTAACGCCAACCGGCAGCAGGCTCTTTCCGCCGTGCCTTAACACCCGTACCGCGCCGGCATCGAGCACGAGCTCGCCCTTCGTCTTCAATTGCCCGGCGATCCAGCGTTTCCGCGCGAGAAGCACCTCTACGTCGGGTGCGAGCAGCGTGCCGACCGACTCGCCCGCGCGCAGCCTGACTAACACATCCACAGTGGCGCCGTTGGCGATCATCGTGTGCGCACCCGAGCGCGCGGCAACGCGTGCGGCGCCGACTTTGGTCGCCATACCACCGACTCCGACGGCGCCGGCCACGTTGCCCGCCATCTTCACGAGTCGAGTGTCGTTCGCCCGTGCAAACCTCACCAGCGGCGCGTTCGGGTTCACGTCGGGATCGGATTCGTACAGACCATCGCGATCGGTGAGCAGCACGAGCACGTGCGCCTCGACGAGATTGGTGACCAGCGCTCCGAGCGTGTCGTTGTCGCCGAATCGGATCTCGTCGGTCGCCACGGTGTCGTTCTCGTTGATGACCGGAACGACGCCGAGTTCAAGCAGCGTTCGAAGAGTCGTTCTCGCATTCAGGTAGCGTTGTCTGTTCGAGAGGTCGTCGTGGGTCAGCAGAACGAGCGCGGTGCGCAAACCGTGCCGCTGAAACGCCCCCTCGTAGGCCTCGATGAGACCCATTTGCCCGACCGCAGCCGCCGCCTGCAGTTCGTGAATCGCCGTCGGTCGCTCGCGAAAGCCGAGTCGGCTGCAGCCTTCGGCAATCGCACCCGACGTGACGAGCACCACCTCGCATCCTTCGGCAACGAGGCGCGCGATCTCGCCCGCCCAACGCTGAATCGCGTCGCGATCGATGCCTTGACCTTCGGCGGTCAGCAACGAGCTGCCGATCTTGACGACCCATCGACCGTGATCACGGAGACGCCGCCGTTCCTCGAGTTCTTCAGTCACGTCGTCAATCCGCGCGATAGATCACTTCGACGTCGGAATCGTCATCCGCGTCCGGATCCTGCTCCGCCTCGGACGGACGTTGCGGCCGCCGGACAAGCGACTGGCGAAGCACGTCGCTCGCGATCTCGGCGTCGAGCGCGGCCTCCGCGGCGGCAAGCTCCACGTCGTCGGACAACGATGCCCGGCTCGTCTCGATGTGCCGCATCAGCTCGCTCGTCAGCGACTCGATGCCGACGCCGCTGACCGCAGAGATCGCAAATGCGGGACGACCCGGAAACGCCTCGCGCATCGACTCGAGTACGCGCTCGACATCGTCATCCGATGCGACGTCTGCCTTGGTCATCACCACCCAACGCGGGCGACGCATCAGCGTCGGACTGTAGCTTTCCACTTCGGCTTCGATCGCGCGCGCATTCGCCACGGGGTCGCTGCCGTCCAACGGCGCCACCTCTACGAGATGCAGCAGCACCCGGCAACGCGCGAGATGCCGCAGGAACTGCGTGCCGAGCCCCGCGCCCATTGCCGCACCTTCTATCAGCCCCGGAATGTCGGCCATGACGAAGCTGCGCTCCTCGCCCAGTCGCACTACGCCGAGGTTCGGGGTCAGGGTGGTGAACGGGTAATCGGCAATTTTCGGGCGCGATGCCGACACACGCGCGAGCAGCGTCGATTTGCCGGCGTTCGGCATGCCCAGGAGACCTACGTCCGCGAGCACCTTCAGTTGCAGACGCAAGCGTCTGATCTCACCGGGGAACCCGGGAGTGGTTTTGCGCGGCGCTCGATTGGTAGAGGATTTGTAGTGCGTGTTGCCGAAGCCATGACCGCCGCCGCGCGCAACCACGAGGCGGCTGCCGGGCGTCGCCATGTCGCCGAGGATTTCCAGCGTATCTTCGTCGACGACCGTCGTTCCGCTCGGCACGCGGATCACCAGATCCTTGCCGCAGCGACCGGTCATGTCCTTCGGGTGTCCTGCCGCGCCGTGTTCGGCCCGGTAGCGCGACTGATAGCGGAAGTCGATCAGAGTGTTGAGCGCGGCATCGGCTTCGAGCAGGACATCGCCGCCGTCACCGCCATCTCCGCCGTCGGGGCCGCCCATCGCGATGTATTTCTCGCGCCGGAACGAGCATGCGCCTTTACCGCCCCGGCCGGCTTCAACCTGGATCGTGGCTTCGTCGACGAACTGCATGGAAAGCCTTGCCGCTGCGCGCGGCGAAGTTTACGCCTCGGCAGCCACCACGCTGACGAGCCTACGCTTGCGGCGGCCCTTCTCTTCGAACTTCACCTGACCGTCTGCCGTAGCGAACAACGTGTGGTCGCGACCACAGGCGACGTTCGCGCCAGGATGGAACTGTGTGCCGCGTTGCCGAACGATGATGTTGCCGGCAACGACCACTTCACCCCCGAATTTCTTCAGACCCAGTCGCTTCGAATGAGAGTCGCGGCCGTTGCGTGTACTTCCGCCTGCTTTCTTGTGTGCCATGGACGACTCCTAGCCCTTGATTCCGGTGATGCGGACGTCCGTATACCACTGACGATGTCCTGCGCGGCGCATGTAGTGTTTGCGGCGACGGAATTTGATGATGCGAATCTTGTCGTGGCGATCGTGTCCGACAACCTCCGCCGTCACCTTGCCACCGGTAACATAAGGCGCACCGACCGTGACGTTGTCGCCTTCTGCAATCAGCAGCACTTCATCGAACGTGAGCGATGAACCCGGCTCCGAATCGATCAGCTCGAGGCGCACGACCTCACCTTCGCTGACGCGGTGCTGCTTGCCACCACTCTTGAATACCGCAAACATACCAATCTCCTGGCGACGATCCTTAGGGAAGTCTGTATTACAATGCCCCGACCCCTAGGGGCGCCCGCAAAAGGCGCGTAATTCTACGGGCAACGAATGCCCAATACAACGAGCGACCCGCCGGAAATGGCACGCCACATGCCCACCACGATAGCCGGCGCAACGTCCGCAGCCGAAACGACGCCAGCGCCGGACATCAAAGCGGTCTACCGACTCGTCGCGGGCGATTTCGATGCGGTGAACGCGCTCATTCCGCGACGCCTCACGTCGGACGTGGATCTCGTCGAAGAAATCGGCCGGCACATCATCGACAGCGGCGGCAAACGTTTGCGACCGCTACTCGTGCTGCTCAGCGCGCGATGTCTCGGCTACAACGGCACCGATCATGTGAAGCTGGCCGCGATCATCGAGTTCCTGCACACCGCAACGCTGTTGCACGACGACGTGGTCGATCGATCCGATCTACGCAGAGGTCGCGCCACCGCGAATCACGTGTGGGGCAATGCACCGAGCGTGCTGGTCGGGGATTTTCTGTACTCGCGCGCGTTCCAGCTGATGGTGGAACTCGGCCGCATCGACATCATCTCGATCCTGTCCGATGCGACCAACGTCATTGCCGAAGGCGAAGTGCAACAACTCGCGAACATCGGCAAAGCGGAAATCAGCGAATCCGACTATTTCAACGTGATCCGCGCGAAAACGGCGATGCTGTTCCAGGCCGCGTCGCAAACGGCCGCCGTGCTCGCGAGCAGCGATGAAGCTCAAATCGCCGCCTTGCGCGACTACGGCCTCACTTTGGGTCTCGCTTATCAGCTCGTCGACGATTGGCTCGACTACGCGGGCGATCCAGCGGTGATGGGCAAGAACGCGGGCGACGATCTGGCGGAAGGCAAACTGACGTTGCCGCTGATCCACACGTTGCGCCACGGCTCGAGCCGCGATCGCGAGATCGTGCGCGAGGCCATCGAAACGCGATCGAGTGCCGCGCTGGGTGACGTCATCGTGGCCGTGAAGCGGTGCGGCGCGCTCGACCGCACCCGACACGACGCGGAGGTGCAGGCGCAACGCGCAATCGAACTGATGAGCGCGCTTCCGAAGGGCGAATACCGCGACGCGCTCGCCGAACTCGCTCGCTTCTGCGTCTCGCGCCTCAACTGATCGCGTCAGATCGTCGATCTGGGTGATTGCTGTTGGATTAAGCGGGAGGGCCACATTAGAATACGCGGCCTTTGCGCCCAGGGCATCGGAGTGTAGCTCAGCTTGGTAGAGCACCACGTTCGGGACGTGGGGGCCGGAGGTTCAAATCCTCTCACTCCGACCATCTCTGATGGAGACAGCAGCCATGCGGTCAAGACTTGCAGCAAGTCTCTCCGTTCTCGCCGTCGCTTCCGTTGTTGCCTGTGTTCCCGCGTTCGCACAAGAAGACACACCTCCCGCGCCCGCGCAACCTGCGGTTGCGCTTCCCGCATGGATGACCGTCGATATCGTCAAGGCGGCGGTAGACATCCACATGTCCGACACGCAGCAGCATGAATTCAACGACGCCGTCGGCGAATTCGTCACCTCCCACTTCACGATGATCCAGAAAGAACTGAGGAAGGAAGCGCCCGATCTCGAACAGCGCGTCAAAAGTCGCGACGGTGTTTTGGTGCGTCAGATGGATACGCGGCTGCGTCCCGTTCTGACGACCGAGCAATGGCCCGCGTACGAGAACTACAAGAAAGCGCTGCGCACGCAATTGAGGGAAATGCCGTTGCCGCAAGGTTCCGGAAGCACTCGCACACCTCACGGTGTGGGCGGCGGACAAGGCTGATCAACCGGTAACGGATTCCACGCTTACGCCGACAGACACCGTGTGCGCGCCGCCGCCGACGATGATGCCCGTGGTGGGACTCACGTCGCCGTAGTCGCGCCCCCACGCCAACGCGATGTGTTCGTCGGACGGCATCAGATTGTTGGTCGGATCGAACTCCACCCAACCGAAGTCAGGACACCACACGGCGATCCACGCGTGCGACGCATCGGCGCCGACGAGCCGCTCCTTCCCCTCAGCGGGATGGGTGAGCAGATAGCCGCTCATGTAGCGCGCCGGAAGCCCGAGACTTCGCAGCGCCGCAATCTCCAGATGCGCGAAGTCCTGACACACGCCGCGACGTTTCGACAACACTTCGCTCACCGGCGTCCACACATCGGTGACGCCGCCCTCGTAAACGAACTCGCGATGGATCTTGGCCGTCAGCTCCATCGCCGCCGTCAGAAACGGTTGGCGCGGTTTGAATGCTTCGCGCGCAAACGCAAACACGTCGTCGTCGAGGTCGATGTATGGCGAAGCAAACGCGAACTGACTCGCGTCGAGAGCGCCTTTGCTTTGCGGTGGATCGAGCGCCCCCGCGACGTCTTCCCACGACGGCCCCAGATTCAGCAACGCCGCGTCGACCGGCTGCACCTCTACGCGCGAAGCGCTGCGGATCGCCAGCCGTGCGTGCGGCGCCTGCACGGTCAGATACGTGATTTCGTTGCCGAAAAAGTCGCTGCGCGTGGTGCGCATCACGGGCGCAGGTTCGACGATCAGGCGGGTGAACAACGGCTTCTGGCGCGGCGACTCGCGCGGCGCCAACCGCAGCAGCTGATGCGACACGCTGACGGGCTGCGCGTAGTCGAAGGTGGTGTCGTGGTTGATGTCGTAAATCACGACGAAGAGCCGAGGCGACCGGAGCCGGAGATCTGCCGTTCCAGTGAGTGGCTGAAGTACGTGCCTTCGATGACGTCCGACAGCTCGTCGGCACCGGATTCCAATCGCGTCAGCACGCGGTCCAAGTGCGTGCGCTTTCCGGAACGGCTGCGCACGATCGACAGCCTCTTCACGTCGCATAGCCGCAGCTCGGCCAAGAGGCTGATCACGATCTTCTGCGCGGCGCTGATCGGCCCGGACTCCTGCTCCAGTGGCATCACCTCGAGATGCTCCTCGATCTCGCTGATCTGGAAGATCAACGACCGGGGATTGGTTTCGTCGGCCATCACGAGGTCGAGCACCGCGGGCAATTGCGGAATGGCCTTGTAGCGCGAGCGATACGTCATCGTGCTGTCGACGAGCTCGAGCAACAGATTCAGCACACCGCTCTCGGCCGGTTCGCCGTGACTGGTGATGCCGCGCATCAAACGCGCGACATAGCGGGTTCGTTCGATCCGCCGCCCCATGTCCAGCAGACGCCAGCCATAACCACGGGTCATGTTTTCCTGAACCATGCCGGTGATCGCCGACAGGTTCTGGATCATCGTGTTCAACAATTTCACCGCATCGCCGATCGCGTGCGCCCGCCAGGGCACCTCCGGTGTGCGCGTCAGACTCTCGAGGATGCGCCAGGCATCGGCGGACAAGCGCTCTCGCACGAGTTCGGCCGTTCGGCCGACGTTGCCGAGCACCTTTGCCAATCCGTCAGGTGACTCCGGATCGAACAATACCTGCCACAGCTCCTGTTCCACGGCGCGCGCGCCGTCTACTGTCGCACGTCGCGCCCTTCGCGCGGTCAACCGTTCCTGCGAGACGAGGAGTCGAGCGAGCGTATCGAGTGTGGCCGGATCGTTGCCGGCGCTCTCGCCGGATAAATAGCTGAACAAACTGCGATAGAGTCGCACCGCGCCCTCGGCGCGCTCGAGATAGCGTCCCAGCCAATAAAGGTTGTCGGCCGCGCGGCTCGGCAAGTCGCGGTCCGATCGTCGCAGCGCCGTCGCCTGTAACGAACGGCCGAGCAGGCTGAACGTATCGACCGACTGGTCCGACCGCACCCACACGTCTTTGCTGTAGTCCGACGTCGGACGCTGCGCGCGCGGGTCGCCGTCGCGGGTGAGCAGCGCGAGACCGCCCGGCATGACCCGATAGCCGTCCTTGGTAGCCGCGACGAATACCCGCAGCGTGAGCGGCTCGGCGCGAACCAGCCCTTCGCCCGACCAGAACGGCGCCGTCGACAGCTGCATGCCTTCCTGCCCGACGAACTGATGCGGCCGCCGTTCAATCATGTCTTTCACGATACGCGGCGCCAGGTCGCCGAACTCGGACGTCAGCGTTCCGCGGCTGCCGCTGGCGATCAACGAGCGCGATGCGAACGACCTGCGAACAACGAGATCGTCAAGATGCGCGAGCACGTGCGCGCGATCCGCCGGATTTCCGCACCACCACGTCGGCACGCTCGCAATCTTGAGGTCTTCGCCCAGCACCTGCCGCGAGAGGCTGGGCAGGAAACTCATGATCGCCTCATTCTCTACCACGCCGCTGCCGATGGAATTGGCGACGACCACTTCGTTTTCGCGCGCCGCCTGCAGCAGGCCAGCGACTCCGACGCCGGAATCCACCCGCAATTCCAGTGGATCGCACTGGTTCGATTCGACGCGGCGCAGTATCAGCTCGACCGGCTTCAGTCCTTCGAGCGTCTTCAGGTAGACGCGCCCGGCCCGCACCGTCAGGTCGGCTCCTTCCACCACCGGGTAGCCGAGATACCGACCCAGGAACGCGTGTTCGAAGTAGCTTCGACCCGGTCCTGGCGAAAGCACAACCGCGAGGTGATCGTTGCGTCCACCGAGGTTGAGCAGGTTTTCGCTGAAGCCGCTGAAGAACGAAGCGAGGCGATGGACATTGCACGCTTCGAACATGTCCGGCAGACAGCGCGACGTAATGATGCGGTTCTCGAGCGCATAACCGGCGCCGGCCGGCGATTGTGTGCGATTGCTCAGCACCCACCATTGACCGTCCGGCGAACGACCGAGGTCGAACGCCAACAGATGCAAGAAGGTGCCTTCGCGCGCCGACACGCCATGACAGGGCAACAGAAATTCCGGATTGCCGAAGACCAGCGCTGGCGGAATCGAGCGCGACTTCAACAACTGCTGCGGACCGTACAGATCGGCGACGATCATGTTCAGCAAGCGCGCGCGCTGAACCAGGCCCACTTCGAGGGCATGCCATTCCGCAGGCGCCATGATCAACGGCAGCATGTCGAGCCGCCATTGCCGCGCGGCGTCCCCTTCAGTGCCGTGAGCAATGTACGTAACGTCGTTTTCGTGCAGCATCCGCGCGGCGGTCTCCGCAGCATGCAGACGACCCTCGCCACCCAT
>DATJGR010000233.1:0-15384 GCA_035494855.1 Pseudomonadales bacterium
TCGATGCCGCGTCGTGCAAGGAATGCCCAGATGCGATCCTCGATCGCGGCGGCCTGCTCTGCAGAGATCAGCGCGTGGATATACGTGAGGCCGCGCGTTCGGAGTTCGTCGAGCTGCGCGGCGGCGAGCATCGCTACGGCCGATAGCCGAACGCGACCGAGCCTGGCTGCAACCGACGGCGCGCGAGGTGCACCCATCGCGTCAGCACCGCGCGCGTGTCGCGCGGGTCGATGATCTCTTCGATTTCGAAGTACTCGGCCGAGCGGAACGGCGAACGCAAACGATTCAAGCGGGCTTTGATAGCGGCGAGATGCGCGTCCGGATCGGGCGACTCGGCGAGCTCCGCTTTGTACGCCACCTCGATGCCGCCTTCGATGGGCAGTGAACCCCAGTCGCCCGAGGGCCACGCGACGCGAACGTGATGGCTCCCGGGCTTGTGATTCGCGGCACCCGCAACGCCGAACGCTTTGCGGACGACCACGCTGACGAACGGCACCGGCGATTGGCCGAGCGCGGCGAGGGTCGTCGAGCCGAAGCGGATGGTGCTGTCTTCTTCGGACTGCTTGCCGATGAGGAAGCCGGGGCAATCGACGAGGTGCACCAGCGGCAGATGGAAGATCGCCGATAGATCGATGAAGCGCGTCAGCTTGCGACACGCGTCCGCCGTCCAAGCGCCGCCGTACACGAACGGATCTTCGGCGAACAACGCCACCGGCACGCCGTCGAGGCGGGCGAGTCCGGTGATGATCGACTTGCCCCACTGGCGGCCGATTTCGAAGAAGCTGTCGCGATCGACCACCGCTTCGATGATCGGCCGCATCTTGTAGACCTTGCGCGGATCGCTCGGCACGACGTCGAGCAGAAACTCTTCGCGCCGCTCAGGGTCGTCGTTGGTGGCAGATAGAGGTGGCAGCTCGTCGACGCTCGTCGGCAGATAAGACAGAAACGCCGCCGCGCGCTCGAATGCCTCGGTTTCGCTCGCCACTTCGTCGTCGATCGCGCCGTTGCGCGTGTGGATGCGGCTGGCGCCGAGTTCTTCCTTCGACACTTCGCCGAGCTTTGCCCAATCCACCAGGGCCGGACCGGCGATCATCATCTGCGCGGTGTCCTTCACGATCAGCGAGTAGTGCGACGTCGTGACGCGCGCGGCGCCGATGCCGGCGACCGATCCCAGAGCGAGCGACACCGACGGCGCCACGGACAGATGTGCCACCACCGTTTCCCAGCCGGCCACCTGCGGAATGTACGTGCGGCCGGCAGTCTCGATCGTTTTCACCGAACCGCCGCCGCCCATACCGTCTACGAGACGGATGTGGGGCAGGCGCAATTCGAGCGCCAGACCTTCGGCGCGCTGCCGCTTGCCGGCGATCGACGCATCGGCGGAACCGCCGCGCACGGTGAAGTCGTCGCCGGAGAGAATCACCGGACGGCCGCCGATATCCGCGGTGCCGAGCACGAAGTTCGATGGCGTGAATGCGCGCAATTCGCCGTCCGCGCCGTAGCTGCCGACGCCTGCCAGCGTGCCGATCTCGTGAAACGATCCGGGATCGCTGATCGCGGTGATCCGTTCGCGAATCGTCAGCTTGCCGAATTCGTGCTGCCGCGCGACCTTGTCGGCGCCACCCATTTCCAGTGCCAGCGCTTCGCGGCGACGCAGTTCTTCGATCTCTTTTTCCCAACTCATCGTTACGCTACCGCCCGAACGATCCAGCACGCGGCGCCGAGCGCAACGCCGGCTTTGGTCAGGTTCGCCTGCAATGGTTCGCGGACCGCAGCCACGATGCGAGACCGCGTGGAAGGATCCACTCCGGTCAACGAGCGGCTCAAGGGGCCGACGTCGCAGACCATCTCCAATGCGGAATCCACGCTGTCGCCGAGGACGAGCGCGGTCGAGAGCTCATCGATGGTGATGGATCCGAATCCCGCGCCCTGCAGAATTTCTCTGACGTAGTCGGGTTCGGCGAATGCGAACGGGCCCGGCGCGCGCGGCTCGAGCACCGGTTGCGGCGGCAGCATCGGCTGCGCAACGGCGAACGGCGCGGAGATCCACGGATTGCGCTGAGGCGGCTGCCAGCACACGAAACACAGTTTGCCCCCGCGACGCAGCGCGGTGTGCAGGTGGGTGAACGCCGCGGTCGGGTCGGCGAAAAACATCACGCCGAAGCGCGAGAACAGCAGGTCGTATGCCGTTTCGAAGCGTGTTTCGGCTGCATCGCCGAGCATGAACGTGGCGTTGAGGCCATTGGCCGCCGCGCGTTCGCGAGCGCGCGCCAGCATCGGCTTCGAGATGTCGACGCCGGTTGCAGTCGCCCCGAGTTCGGCCAGCCGGAACGTCGTATCGCCGCAGCCACAACCGACGTCGAGCGCCGTGTCGCTTCTCTTCACCGCGCACGCGCGCAGCGTCGCTTCGCTGATCGGCGCGAGCAGCGCATCCATCCGGTCCTGCCGTTTGGCCCACATCACACCGGCTTCGCCGTTCCAGTATTCGATCTGGTCGTCGTTGCTCGTCGTCGCCATTTCTTCCTCGCGCCTTTACGGATCCGATCAGGGAATCAAAACCACGCGGCCGAACGCGCTGCGACCTTCGATGTAGGCGTGCGCAGCGGCGGCGTCGCGGAGCGGGAATTTTTTGTCTACCACCATTTTCAAGGCGCCGGACGCCACGTCCTTCACGTGATTCTCGATCATCCGACGCACGCGCGGCGTGGTGATTTCGGCGCCCAGGAAAACACCGGTGATCGACTGATTCTGGCCGGCGAGCGATTGGATGTCGTAGCTGCGTTCGCCGCGGCTCGCGTTGCCGACGGTAACGACGCGGCCACGGTAGCCGATGATCTTCAGGCTTTGCGCCAGCACGTCGCCGCCGACCGGATCGACCACGAGATTCACGCCGCGGTTGTCGGTGGCGCGCAGTACCGCCGCGACCAGATCGCCGCGCGCATAGTTGATGCCTTCGTCCATGCCGAAGTCGCGCAACCGATCGAGCTTCGCGTCGGACGACGCGGTTGCGAACACGCGCGCGCCGGCGCGTTTCGCGAGTTGAATGGCCGCCAGACCGACACCGCCCGCCCCGCCCTGAATCAATACCGACTCACCTTTCTGCAGGTGACCGAACTCGAACAGACAATCGTCGGCGGTGCCGAACGGAATCGGCACGCACGCAGCGAGCACGATGTCGGTGTCCTTGGGCACTTTCCAGGCGGTCGCTTCGTGAACGGCGCGCCGCGCGGCGTGACTGCCGAATGCGCCCACCGTCACGGCGTGATCGCCGACTTTGAACGCGGTGACGTTTGCGCCGACTTCGCACACCACGCCGGCGGCCTGATAGCCGACCACGTGGGGCTTCGTCACGAGCGCGCCACCGGCGCGATTCAGCACGTCGCCGCCCTCGATGCTGACGGCTTTCACGTCGATGACGATGCCGTTCTCGTCGCACGATGGATCGGCGACGTCCTCGTAACGGAACACCTGAGGTGCGCCGTTTTCATAGTAGACTGCGGCCTTCATTTCGAATGTGTGCCTGAACGGTTGCGGGTTGGCAACGTTAGCCGACTCGCGCGTCGGCTGGCAAACGGAGAACCAGATGGTCTCGAATGCGCAGCAACCGCTCGACGAACACGAAGTGCAAGGCCCGAGTTGGGACCTCGCGAGCGAATACACGAGTCCGACGTGCGCCGGGTTGTCGGCCGACCTGCGCGCGCTCACGGAACTTCTCGATCAGATCGAGGCGTTGAATCCCGCGCTGATCGCTGCGCTGCCGGAGGCCGCGAAGCTCGACGTCGCATCGGCGGAGTCCGTCATCGCCACCGCCCAGGAAGTCTTTCGCCTTTCCGAGAAGGCGGCACCGCTGCTCGGTAACCCGCTCACGTATGCGAACTGTCTGCTGTCGGTCGATGCGCAGGACGAGGCCGCTCAGGTGCTGCAGGGCCGGCTGCAGAATTTCCAGAAGCGATACGGCGAGTTGCTTGAACCGTGGTCCGAATTCCTCGACCTGGTAACTGACGATGTCGTAGAGGCGTATCTCGCCGACGCGTCCGTGGCCGTGTCGGCATTCTCGGTTCGCCACGGACGCGAAAGACGACACGAGCTGTTGGGCCTCGCGGAAGAGAACCTCGTCAGCGGACTCGCGCAGGACGGCATTCACGCATGGGGCCGGATGTACAGCCAGTTGTCGTCGACGATGACCTGCGAGGTCCAGGTGGGCAACGAACTGAAAACGATGGGCATGGCCGAGGCGGCCGGGCTGCTGCAGAAATCCGACGTACGCACCCGCACAGAAGCCTGGCACGGCGTCAACGCGGCCTGGCGTACGCACGAGGAGTCGTGCGCCGCGGCGATCAACGCCATCGCCGGTTGGCGGCTGGAGCTGAATCGCAAGCGTTCGAAAGTGCGTCCGGTGCATTTTCTCGATGCGCCGGTGCACATGAACCGGATCAACCGCCGCACCCTCGATGCGTTGCTGGAAGTGACGTTGGAATCGCGTCCGCTGGCACGGCGCGCAACGCGTGCGATGGCGCGGGCCACGGGGCGAGAACAGATCGGGCCATGGGATATGCGCGCCCCCGCACCGCCGTTAGGCGTCGAAGATCACCCGATGGCGTTCGATGATGCCATCTCATTGATCGCCGAAGCGTACGGCAGCGTACATCCTGAGATGGACGACTTCGTGCGGATGATGCAGCGTAACCGCTGGATCGAAGGCACCGTGAGCTCGCGCAAGCGACCGGGTGCGTATTGCACGGGCTTCGAGAAGTCGCGGACGCCGCGCGTCTACATGACGTACCACGGCACCACCTCCGACATCATCACGCTGGCGCACGAACTCGGTCACGCGTTCCATTCCTGGGTGATGCGCGATCTGCCCGACAGCCAGCGCAGTTACGGCATGTCGCTCGCTGAAACGGCGAGCACGTTCGGAGAAACCGCCGTTCGCGACGCGCTGCTCGCGCGCGCGAAAACGCCGCGCGAGCGTTTCCAGATCATGTGGGAGGAGATGACCGCCATTTCGGCGTTCATGCTGAACATTCCGGCTCGCTTCAGTTTCGAGAAGACGTTTTACGAACGGCGCGATGAACGGCCGTTGCGCGCGGCGGAGCTCGAGGCACTGATGAGTCAGGCGTGGCAGGACTGGTACGGCGACGCGTGCTCGGAACCCGATCCGATGTTCTGGGCGTCGAAGCTGCACTTCTTCATCTCCGGCCTGTCTTTCTACAACTTTCCGTATCTGTTCGGTTATCTGTTCAGCATGGGCGTGTATCTGCGCCGTACGGGTGCCGGCGCAGACTTCTATCCGCGCTACGTTGCGCTGTTGCGCGACACCGGCCGGATGACCGCCGAGCAACTCGCCCGCCGACACCTCGATGCGGCGCTCGATGGCCCGACGTTCTGGCGCAGTACCGTCGATCGACTCGAGCCGCGCGTCGCCGCGTTCGAGGAAGTCGTCGCGATGATCGCGTAGCCCCGTTGCTGAAGCAGGCGTGCGGTCATACCCGCTTGCTTTTTTCCACTACGCCGTCGCAATGTCGGTCCATGAGGTTGCGATGATCAGTGTCCGGATCGGAAGCGTGTCGATGGTCGCCATTGCCGGGTTCGCCGGCGCGATCTGCGTTGCATCGGAGACGGAGACGGCAGAGTCGCCGATGAGCGTTGCTCCGATCGTTGCTGCCCGGCCGTCTGAAATCCCGACTGCCGCGCCGACGCGCACAGCGACGGGGACGGTCGCGGGAGAACGGTCTCGGACGAAGCTCGACGCCTTGCGCGCTGCGCTCGACGTTTATGAGAATGCGGTGCACCACCGGATGCTGCTGCCCGGTACCGAATCCGAGGCGCGCTTTCTGGCGGCGTCGCGCCGGGTGACGAGCGCGCGCGGCACGTTCATGGAAGGTGTCGGAAACGCCATGGACGAAGGCGATCGTTCCGGGATGTCGAACGACATCGACGAATTCAACGATGCGGGCGAGCGAATGGTGCGCGCGGCAGACGACAAACGCGCACTGCTGGCCGACTACTCCGATCGTGTTCGTGCGATGGCGGTGCGGACGCGCGAAGCGATCGATCGAGCGTGGATGCTGTTCGGGCGGGTGTTCGCGCGCGACTCGTTGGTTGCGCTGAAGGCGGAGATAACGGAATTGCGCAGGCGCGCGCAGCGTCTCGATGGCGCGCGCGGAAGCGACCTCGATGCAGTCTCGGACGCCCTTGCGGCGGCCGAAGGAGCGATTCGGACGACGTTGTCTGACGACCAATCGGGACTAACGAACTCGCAGGGTGGCGAGTGGGTCTCGCGAATGCAGGATGATCTTGCGTCTCTTTCCGATACTCGCACGAAGTTGCAGAGGCTGGACGTGCACCAGAGCGTCGTAGCAACGCGTTTCGCGGAGCTGGGAACACGGCTCAGGCGCCCGATCCACCTCGTGGCGCCAATCGTCGTGCCCGACAAAATCGTCGTACCCGCCGAAATCGTCGCGCCGGAACCCGCGACGCCTGCGCCGGTACACGAACCGGCGACCGCAGCGACGGTGCCCGATGTCGCGATCGAGACGCCGCCACCAACGCCGCAACCTCAGAGTGCCCCGGCAGGTCGGAGCCATGCCATTGAGTGGATCGGCGGCGCAATGGTGCTGCTGGTCGCCGCGTTGTTCATCGCCGGCACAGTGCGTCGCAGGCGCAAAGGTGCGTCGAATGACGAGAACGTCACGACCGAGAGCGATTCGATGGCGATCGCATTCGATCGAGTGGCTGCACGACTGACGCATGTCGAGCACCCCGTTCCCCAGATCGAACCACTCTCGGGGGATTCGGAGGAACCGTTGGGCGCGTCGTCGTACGACGTCGAGCGAATGGCGGCAGCCCCGAAACACGCCCAGATTTCGGTGTTGTTCAGCGATGTCGGCCGCGCCGCCCCCAAGAGAGCGCCAGCCAGGGTCCGGATGGCGGGCGCCACGGTCGATGCGGATTCACGCGATTCGATGCGCGACGGCGAGCTGCGCCGCAGGTTGGAATGCGACGAATTGGAGCTTGCGTTACAACCTGAACTCGATCCCGATACGTTCGAAGTCGAGTCGGTCGCGGCACGCGTTTATTGGAATGGCGGTGGAGCGGGTACAACGGGCGGGTTGCTCGACCTGCCGGAGGAATCGGAACTGATCGTGCCCATCCGCGACTGGGCTTTGCGATCGGCGATTGCGATGGCCGCCCGATGGCATCACGGACCATGGTCCGACGTGCGCATCTCCGTAGACGTGTGTTCGTCGCAACTGCTCGATCCGCGGTTCGTGGAGCGGACGAAGTCGCTGTTGGATGAATGTCGATTGCCGTCACGCTGCATCGAGATTGGTCTCACGGATGCCATCTTGCGAGATACCCTGGCGCGCGATGGGGGCGCATTGCGACCGCTGCGGGCGCTCGGTCTCGGTGTTGCGTTGAACGATTTCGGGATGGGCTACTCGTCGCTGGCACTGCTCGAACGGATGCCGTTGACCCGGATCAAACTGGATCGGAGCCTGGCGAACGCGTTCGACGCCGCGCTCCACTTGCCGATCATTGCGCGGAATCTCGTCGATTGGGCAAGACGTGTGGGACTTCGCGTTGCGCCGGTGGAAATCGAAGTGTCTGAAGAACTCGCTCACGCACTGCGCGAGGCGAACCACTGCGCTCTGCGCCACTTCGTGCGTCTCAGTCGCGCCGAAGAGGGTGCCATAGCGATCGATGCGCAACGTGAATCAGCCTTGTCATACGGGTCCAGCATCGTCTTTCGAGACTTCTTCGTGCTGAGGGAGGTCGCGCGGGCGCGAGACGCAGAGGCATCACGCGCACCGCAACCCGAGCCGATCGAGGAGAGTCGTAGCGGATACGCTCTCGGCAAACCGCGCTCGCGTCCGGTCGGATAGCACGTCCGGTCGGCCGCCTGCCTGTATGCTGGCTGGGGCATGAACTATCCCGACATCCTCGCCGTGGCCGTGACGCTAACCCGGTGATGAAGTTCCTGGGATTGACGCAGCCGACGCTGAGTCTCTCAGGCGGCATTCTGCTGTTCATAATCGCATTGCGCATGATCTTCCCGCGCGCCGCGAGCGCCGAGGACGAGGATATCGTGGACCCATTCATCGTCCCCCTTGCAATGCCGTTGGTGGCTGGTCCGTCGACCATCGCGATTCTGCTGCTGCAGTCGTCTCAGCACCCTGAACGCGTGTGGGAGTGGTGTCTTGCGCTGGTTCTCGCGTGGATCGCAGCGACCGCCATCCTCGCGTGTTCGCCGTGGCTGATGAAGGCGCTCGGTGATAGAGGTGTGAAGGCGCTCGAACGCTTGATGGGCATGTTGCTGGTATTGCTGGCCGTGCAGATGTTCTCGGACGGCGTCGCGCAGTTCGTTGCAGGCTTAGCCGGCGCCCGCTGACGCTTCGGGCGCCATTGCGACGTCGTCCAGATCGATGACGCCCGCCCGCGTCGCGTCGAAGCGGAACCGGATCGACGCGATGTTGCCGCCGTCGATGCCGTGCAGGTCCTGTGTTGCTATCGCGTAGCGCTGAAAGATCGGCTCGGACAGATCCACCGCGTCGAGGAACGCAAACTTGCGGGTGGCGACCTCGATCGGCGGATAAAGCGGTCGCAGGCTCGATAGCGCCACCGCTGCCTCGCGGCCGTTGCGATCGGTCAGCACGACGTGGAAATCGATGGAGTCGGGCTTCTTCCACGCGGTATCCGCATCCTCGTCGAGCGGGCTCGCATCGGACATTGCGAGGCTGAAGCTGAGTTGTCGGTTGCGCGCATTCGACGCCGGAACATCGATACGCAGTTCCGGAACCTTTGAGTCGTCCGTTCGGTTCCAGCCGATCACCGCCGCCTGCGTGGCGAGGTGGTCCCATTTCAGTGGAAGCTGCACTTCGAACCATCGCGCGAGGTCGCTGCCGCTGATGCGAACGCCGCTTGCCGAGCCGGTCGTCAGGTCGGCGTCTTCGTCGAAATTCGCGATCGGCGTTTCATCCGCAGCCGCAAATTCATTGACGAACCGGATGTTCGGACCAAGCCAGGCGAAACCCGCAGCGGGGTTCGCGAGAAACGGCCGATACTCGTCGCGTCCGTGCAGCACCACTTCGAGAAACGCCCCGAACATCACGTTGGCTACGTTGCGCTGCGCGTCCGGGTCCATGATCGGAACCAGATTCAGCACGCGCCCCCACACGCTGCTCAGATCGTTGCGTCCCCAGGCCGTGTTGAATTGGCCGTGATTCGCATCCAGCAGATAAAAGCCGGCCTTGAAGCAGCTTCTGCACCGATCGAAGCCGACGCGCGAGTACTGAGCGGAACCCATGTACGACTGTACGTCGCCGTCGTTGCTGCCCTGGATGACCAGGTAATTCACGTCGGCGAACCGGGTCGGCACGCTGCGCGGCTCGTACTGTCCATCGGACGGCGCAATCGCGATGACGCCACGCAGATTGAAGCCGTAGTCGAACGTGACGCGCCCGTCGTCCGGGTAGAACGGCAGCCGATTGAACAACGCGGCAATCGCTACCGCTTCGCCGCCGCGCGAGTGCCCGATCAACGCGATGTGGTCCAGGTCGACCTTGCCGTGAAACCGGCTGGTCGGGTCCTGATTCCATTGTCGCCACAGGCGCAGGTGCTCGAGCAGCATCCAGCCGCGCGCGTCGTTCTCCTTCTTCAGCCCGCCTTTGAAGCCGCCGAGCAGGTCGGCGTTGGAGCTGTTGAGAAAGTTCTCGTCCACTGACACCGCGATGATGCCGCGGCTCGCGAACAGTTCTCCGAGATACGCGTAACCGGGATCGGAGAAGTCCTCCATATCGTGATTGCCGTGCACCATCAGCACCAGCGGAAACAGACCGTAGCCGTCGGGGAACCACACGCGGCCTTGCCGCGGCAACTCCTTTGCATCGAAGCCCCAGTACTGTGTTCGCGCCCATCCTGGCAGACCCGACCACCCTTCGATGAGTTTCGAGCCGTCCACCGATTCGCTCACGATGTCGACCTTGCTGCCGAACTCCTCGCGCCTCTTGTCGTGGCCGCTCCCATACGTGAGCGTGCGGACGTGAAACTCGCCGGTCGCACCGGGATTCGGCAGGTCGAGCGCGGCCACCTGCTGCGGCGACCACGCGCGCGGCGCCGGGTCACCCCATCCGGGCAGCAACATCATCGTGAGCAACGCCGCCGCGCCGAGCGCGCCGAAAGCGGTTGCTGCAGCGCGCGCCCGAGTGAATCCGTTAGCGCGCCACGTTGCTGTGCCGCCGCCGAGCAACGCGACCGACACGATTGCGGCGGCGAGTACGGCGCCGAATCCGCCTGGCGACACCACGACGCCAACCGTAATGGCGAGCATTGCCGTCGTGAGCAGCAACCCCCACCAGAACGATAGCGGTCCGCGGCGGAACAGGCGGATCAGCAACAGCGCAACCAGGGCCCCGACCACGGCGAGCCCGACGCCTGCGATTACGCCGAGCGCGCGCTCCCACGAGAAGTTCGGTAGCGCGAGCTGCAATGCGGTGACTGCAGCCAGTGACCATCCGAAGGTACGCAATGCGATGCTCGCGCCCCGCCACGCGGCTTGATCGGGCGTTGTCCACCCGATGAGGCGCGCGCGAAAGCGCGCGAGACGTTCGGTGAGCTTCATGTCACTCCAGACGAGTAGTGAGATGCACGCTGGCGTGCGGCGCCGCGCGTGTGTAGGTTGTCCGCAAATCGGTACGGCGGCAATGGAAAGGGTGAGGGTGGAACTGATCGTCAACGGTGTCGTCCGGGAAGTGGACGTTCCGGCGGGCGTGCCGTTGATCTTCACGCTGCGCAACGCGCTCGGCCTGAAAAGCGTGAAGCTCGGGTGCGGGCTCGAACAGTGCGGCGCGTGCAAAGTACTGGTCGACGGCGCGCCGGCTCTGTCATGCGTCTCACTGACCGAATCGTTCGAGGGGCGTCGTGTAGAGACGGTGGAAGGGCTGCAGAATGGCGGTGCGTTGCATCCGGTCCAGAGCGCTCTGCTCGGCGAAAACGCGGCGCAATGCGGGTATTGCCTGTCCGGCATCGTGATGGCCGCCAAAGCGCTGTTCGATCGCACGCCGACGCCGTCGCGCGACGAGATCCGCGCGGCGCTGGACGATCACCTGTGCCGCTGCGGCGCACACCCGCGCATTCTGCGCGCGCTCGAACGGCTGACTGGCCATGGCTGAATTGCCCGCATCGCTGAAGCGCAATCCGTCGCTCGATCTATGGGTGCAGATCGATCCGCGCGACACGATCACCGTGCGCACCGGCAAGGTGGAAATCGGACAGGGCATTCTGACCGCGCTCACGCTGATCGCCGCCGAAGAACTGGATGTCGATCCGACGCGGGTGCGCGTGGAGACCGCGGTGACCGGACGCTCTCCGAACGAGTTGATCACGGCCGGCTCGATGTCGGTGGAAGACAGCGGCAGCGCGCTGCGACAGGCGTGTGCGCACGCGCGCCGTATCATGCTGGAGCGCGCTGGGTCCGATCTCGGCGTAGAGGTGGTCGCACTCGAAGTCATCGACGGCGAGATCGGCGTGCCGGGTGCGAACCGGACCGTCACTTACTGGGACGTGCAGGGTGGTCGGCCGTTCGGGAGGCAGATTGAGGAGTGGGTCGCCGAGAAATTACCGACCGACTATCGCGTCGTCGGCAAGGGCATCGGCCGAATCGACCTGCCGGCCAAGGTGAGGGGCGAAGGGGTTTTCGTGCACGACCTCGCGCTGCCCGGAATGCTGCACGCCCGTGTCATACGTCCGCCCGGATATCACTACCGGCTGATGTCGCTGGACCGTGCGCGACTCGACCGCGATGCGGCTCTGGTCGAACTGGTCATGGATGGCAGTTTCGTCGCAGTGATTGCCGAAGAGGAGTACGCGGCGGTCGCTCTGATGGATCTCGCCGCGCGTAGCGCCGCATGGCAACGGATCGATCAAATGGAGGTTCCGGCCGAACTCTCCGAGCATCTCGTGAAACGAGAGGCTGGCGCGTTTCCGATCGTCGACGGCGTGCCGCGCGAAGCACCGCTGCCGGTGCTGCAGATTCCAGACGAGTCGATGAAGGTGCGCGCCAGCTACTCGCGTCCGTACGTGATGCACGCGTCGCTGGCGCCGTCGGCCGCGGCGGCGCTGTGGGACGCAGACCGTCTGACGATCTGGAGCCACAGCCAGGGTGTCGAGTTGTTGGGCCCGACGGTGGCTAAGGTGCTCGGTATCGCCCCGCAACAGGTCACCGTTATCCACACACAAGGCGCCGGCGCGTATGGCCACAACGGCGCCGACGACGTGGCGCTGGACGCGGCGCTGTGTGCGCGCGCGGTGCCGGGTCGCCCGGTGCTGCTGAAATGGACTCGGCAGCAGGAGCATCAGTGGGAGCCGTACGGACCAGCGATGCGCATCGATCTCGAAGCGCACATCGACGGTAGCGGCGGCGTGCAGACGTGGTCGCACGACGTATGGAGTTTCACGCACGTCGGTCGGCCGATGCCGCTTCACGAAGGATCCGAACTCATCGCTGCGTGGCATCTCGCGAAGCCGTTCCCGCGCGTGCCGCCGGCGCCCCGGCTCGGGCCGGAGGTCGGTATTCATCGCAATGCGTGGCCGCTATATCGGTTCCCTCAGACGCGCGTCGTCAAGCGATTCGTGGCGGATAGCCCGTTGCGGACTTCATCGTTGCGCGGCCTGGGCGCGCACGCAAACGTGTTCGCGATCGAGTCGTTCATGAACGAACTGGCGTTGAGAGCCGGTGCCGATCCGATCGCGTTCCGGTTGCGCCACGTCGACGACGCACGTGCGCGCGACGTGATCGAGCGGGTTGGCGCGATGGCGAAGCGCTCCGTTACCGCGGCGTCGGCGCGTGCGCGCGGCCGCGGTCTCGGCTTCGCCCGCTACAAGAACCAGCAGTGCTACGCAGCCGTGATGGTCGAAGCAGAGGTGGACCTCGACACGGCCGAAGTGCGGGTAAATCACGTGTGGATCGCGGCCGATGCGGGCCGGATCGTCGATCCGGATGGCATCGTGAATCAACTCGAAGGCGGCGCGGTGCAGTCGCTGAGCTGGACGTTGAAAGAAGCGGTCGCGTTCGACCGCGACGGTGTCACGTCGGTCGATTGGGACAGCTATCCGATTCTGAGATTCAGCGAGGTTCCCACCGTGACCACCGAGTTGATCGATCGCCCCCAAATGCGGTCGTTAGGTGCTGGTGAAGCGACGCAGGGTCCGACCGCCGCCGCGGTTGCCAATGCCGTGGCAAACGCGACTGGGATTCGGGTGCGGAAACTGCCGATGACGCCGGAGCAGCTACGCGCCAGCGCGAGCGGCTGAGGCGCCGGCGGCCGCCTGTTTGGCGGCCTTCCGGTCTTCGGTCACTGCGACCTTCAGCTTCAACGACGGGATCGCGATTGCGATCACTTCCTCGAGCCTCTCGACCAGCGTGATCGTCAGTTCCTTGCGGACGCTGTCGGGCACCTTGTCGAGATCCGCCTCGTTGTCCTTTGGCAGAATCAGGTGCTTCATGCCGGCGCGGTGTGCCGCCAGCACTTTCTCCTTGATGCCACCCACGGGCAGCACCAGACCGGACAGCGTGATCTCGCCCGTCATCGCGAGGTTCGGGCGGATCGGCTCTTCGCTGTACGCGGAGACGAGCGCCGTCGCCATCGTGATACCTGCTGACGGCCCGTCTTTCGGCACCGCACCGGCCGGCACGTGGATGTGCACGCCGCGCTTCTCGATGCGTTTGCGATCGATGCCGAGTTTGTCGGCGGCCGACCAGATGTAGCTGCGCGCCGCCTTCGCCGACTCCTGCATCACGTTGCCGAGTTGTCCAGTCAGCATCACGCGTTCGTCGCGATGCGTCAGGATCGCCTCGATGTACAGCACGTCGCCGCCCGCTTCGGTCCACGCGAGTCCTGCCGCGACGCCGGCCGGCAACGAATCGCGGCCTTTGTCCGACTGGAAGCGCATCGGTCCGATGAGCTGCGTCAGACGATCGGCGGTGATCGCCGGCAGCGGCTCGCCGTTGTGCTTCTCGAGCACCTGACGGGCGCGCTTGCGCGCGAGCCGTCCGATGACGCGTTCGAGTTCGCGTACACCGGCTTCACGCGTGTAGCGGCGGATGATCAGCGTCAGCACGTCGTCCGGAATGTCGAGCTGACCTTCGTCGAGCCCGGTTTCGGCACGTTGCCGCGGAATGAGATAGCGACGCGCGATCTCGCGTTTCTCGCGGTCGCTGTAACCGGTGAGATCCATGACCTCCATCCGGTCGAGCAATGGCCGCGGAATGCCTTCGAGCGTGTTCGCCGTGGTGATGAAGAACACCTTCGACAGGTCGAACGGCAGGTTCAGGTAGTTGTCCCTGAATTCCTTGTTCTGCGCCGGATCGAGAATTTCCATCAGCGCAGCCGCCGGGTCGCCGCGGAAGTCGCGGCCGAGCTTGTCGATTTCGTCGAGCATCAGCAGCGGGTTGCTGACGCCGGCGCGCCGCACCGCCTGAATCAGGCGGCCGGGCATCGCACCGATGTAGGTGCGGCGGTGGCCGCGCAATTCCGCTTCGTCGTGCAGACCGCCGAGCGACAGCCGTTCGAACTTGCGGCCCATCGCGCGGGCGATCGACTGGCCGAGCGACGTTTTGCCGACGCCGGGAGGACCGACGAGGCAGATGATCGGCGCTTTCGCTTCCTTGTTGAGCTGCATCACGGCAAGGCTCTCGAGGATGCGATCTTTTACGTCTTCCAGCCCGTAGTGATCCGCGTCGAGCACTTCCTGCGCGTGCTTGAGATCGAGCGCGTCTTCGGTGCGCGTGTTCCATGGTAGTTCGGCGATCAGCTCGAGATAGCTGCGCGCGACCTGATAGTCCGCCGCGTTCTCGGACATGCGCGCCAGGCGCTTCAGTTCGCGATCGACTTCCTTCTGCACCGCTTCCGGCAGATTCGCTTTCGCGAGCTGTTCGCGCAGTTCGGCGGTTTCCTCGCTGCCGCCGCCTTCCTCGCCCAACGCTTGTTCAATGGCGCGCTTCTGTTGCCGCAACACGTGTTCGCGTTGCTGCTTGTCGATGTCGTGCTTCGCCGACTCGGCGATCTCGCGACGCACCTCGTTCACGTTCTTTTCGTGCAACAGCACGTCGTGAACTTTCTCCATCAGCGCGAGCGTGGTCGGTGCCGCGAGTACTTCCTGCTCCTTCTCGATGCTGAGGTTCGCGAGCGACGCGATGCGGTACATCTGCACGACCGGATCGGTGATCGAACCGATGAGCTGATGGAAAACCTGCAAGCCGTTCTCGGAGTCGAACATCTGCGCGATGGCGCGAGCGAGTTCGAGGTTTTCGAGAACGAGCGCATCCACGCGCGGACCGTCGGGGTCGTTTGCGTCGACGTGCAGGTTCGGCAACGGCCGGAACGT
>DATJGR010000234.1:0-2507 GCA_035494855.1 Pseudomonadales bacterium
CGGCCCTGCAATAATCTCGCGGTCGCCATTGCGGAGAAACACCTTGGGAAGAGAACGGGCGCATGGTGATGATGTTCTGCGCACTCGAAGGCAAGCCGTTCATCCTGCGTCTGCACGGCACCGCCGACGTCGTCGAAGCGCACAAGCCCGAGTTCGTCGAGTTGAAACCGCGCTTTCGGGAACTTCCAGGCGTGCGCTCGATCATTCGATTGAACGTCTCGCGCATCGCCGACTCGTGCGGCTGGACGGTGCCGTTGTACGAGTTCGCGGGCACGCGCGACTACTACGACACCTACGCGAAGAAGCTCGGCGCCGAGGGCATCAGGGCGGGCCAGCTCGCGGCGAACATGCGCGGCATCGACGGCTTGCGCGGGCTCGAACAGCCGTCGCTATGACGCGAGCTTCGGCAACACCCGCTCCGTCAACAGCATGAACGTCTCGTGGCTGAGCGGCGATGCGATGAGGTAGTCGAGCCCGATCGTTTCGTGCAGCTCGGCCAGCTTGTCGACGACCTCTTCCGGCGTGCCGTAGATGATCGTGTCTTCGAGATACGTCTCGATCGGATCCTTGCCGTTCGCCTGGGCGCGACGGGCGTACGAATCGATCGTCCATTGCGCGCCTTCGCGCGCCGTAGCAAGCGCGGCGTCACGCGTCGTGCCGATCGCGAGCAAGCGCGCGATCGGTAGCTCGCGGCCCTCGGCCGAATGACCGTGCGCGGCCAGCGCCGCGCGGTACGACGCACGTTTTGCACCAATGTCGGCGTGCGACGAATGCGGATCCTGAAGAATGGAATGGCCCATCTGCGCCGCTGTAGTTACCGCTTCCGCAGAGGTCGCAGCCATCCAGAACGGCGGGCTCGGACGCTGCACCGGTCGCGGCAGCACCTCGATGTCGCGCACGTTCCAGAACGCGCCTTCGTGCGAAAAGCGTTCGCCGCGCCACGCTTTCAACACGATTTCGACGCATTCGTAGAGGCGCGCGCGACTGTCCGCGATATCGACCTCGAACGCGCGGAATTCGGTCGCATCGAATCCGCGGCCCGCCCCCCAGTTCAGTCGTCCGCCCGAGAAGATGTCGAGCATTGCGAGCTCTTCGGCGAGGCGCAGCGGATGATAGAAGCCGGCCAGTGTGACCGCGGTGCCGATGCGCAAGTGCTTCGTGCGCGCCGCGATGTGCGTGCCCATCAGCGTTACCGACGGACAAACGCTGTACGTGTTGAAATGATGCTCGGCGAGCCAGACGCAGTCGTAGCCCGCATTGTCCATGATGTCGATTCGCTCGAACGCGCGCCGATAGACTTCTTCGAGCGCAATCCGCCGCGACCACGAAAAGAACTGCAGCACTCCGAATTTCAGGACGCACCTCCATTCTTTCGCGCATTCGGCAGATCGCGCGCCCGTTGCAGCAGCGTTCGCAGCAGGCGGCGTAAATTGTCGCGCGCCTCGTCTGGTTCGCCCAGCGCGGGCAACACGTCGGCGATCGCTTCCAACGTCGACACATAGTCGCGTCGCGGTTCTTTCCGCAGGCGGCCGTACATAGACGGTTCGCGCGGCGTCAGTACGACGCGCGGCAGCCGCAGCAACCAGGCGTTGCGCCACCACAGGGTCTTCGCCTGGCTCCAGGTGCCGTCGAGCACGATGATGCCGTCGAGCCCGTGGCGATGTGAATCACGCACCCGACCTCTGCGGTCGATCACGATCACGGGCTGGTTCCTTGAGTCCTCCGGAATTTCGACCTGCAACTTGGCTGCCGCGAGTACGGCCCAGCGATCTTTGTCGGCATCCTTGATGCCGATCGCGTGATCGAGCGAGCCCCACGACAATCCAACGCGCGTCTGCGCGTTCGGCAGCGTCAACTCCACGAGCCGGGCGGTACCCAGTATCTCGTCGTCTTCCTGAGGGTGCTGCAGCATCACCACACGCAAGGCCGTCTGCACCGGCTCGACGCGATCGCAGATGCAGATCGCGTGCGGCTTGGTGCAGCGCGGACACAGCGGTGGTCTTTCCGACATCGGCGTACTTCGGGTGATGATGCGCGATTCTACTGCACCCTTGCGCAATGCTTGCCGCCACGTGATGGCTTACCGCACTCTGGTCGTTCGCGACTCCACGGCCAATCGCATGTCAGTACAGATCGTCGCCAGCGAATGTTGCGCGGCCCGCTACCCGCAGAACACCGCCGCCGGCTTCGCGTACTGCCTTCGACAGTCCTTCGACGGCATCGAATTCGACGTCCACCTGTCGGCGGATGGGCACGTGGTGGTACACCACGACTATCGCCTGAACCCTCGCATCGCGAGAGTTCGATCCGGCATGTGGATCGAAACACCCGCACCAACCATCTGCGGATCGACGCTCGCCGAACTGCAGACGTATGACGTCGGGCGGTATCGAGCGGGGTCGCCGGAAACCGAGGCGTATCCAGACTATCGGCCGCTCGACGGCGAACCGATTCCGTCGCTCGACCAACTGCTGCGCGCCTACGCGGAGCAGAAGGGCACCGCCACG
>DATJGR010000235.1:0-10285 GCA_035494855.1 Pseudomonadales bacterium
CACGCCGGCGGCGCGATACAGCGGGGCAGCGGCCGCGTTCCATGTGTTGGCGCTCGCCCCTCGGTTGCGCGGGTGGTTGTGGTGCTATCGGTTCGTGCCACTGTTCGCGGTCGTCGCGGAGATGCTGTATCGATTCACCGCACGCCATCGCGGCGCCGTGTACCAGGTCGCCCGACCGCTTTTCGGCGCGCGGCTGCTTCCGGCGGACTACACGCGAACATCCGGCATCGTCATCCGAGGTATCGGTCTCGCTTCGCTGTTCGCGTTCACGTCGTGGTGGTGGCAGGCGGCGGGACTGATCGGATCGCAGGGCATCCTACCGGTGCGCGATTACTTTGCGGCCGCGCACGCGCAGCTCGGCGCGAACGGCTGGGTGTTGCTGCCATCGCTGTATTGGCTCTCCGCCGCGGACTGGATGACGACCGCCCTGTGCTCGGTTGGAAGCGTTGCGTCCGTTCTTTTGGTGCTGCGGGTCCGGCCGACGATTGCCGCGCTGATCGCGTACGTTTGCTACCTGTCGCTCGAGTACGGCGGCGGGGTATTCCTCGAGTATCAGTGGGACATCCTGCTGGTCGAGTCGCTGGTCGTCGCGGCCGTGCTCGGGCGTCAGCCGAGAGTGGGCATCTGGTTGACGCGCCTGTTGGTGTTTCGCTTCATGTTCCTCTCTGGCGCCGTGAAGCTGGCGTCGGGCGATCCGACCTGGCGCGACTTCAGCGCGCTCGATTTCCACTTCGAAAGCCAGCCGCTGCCGACCGTAGTCGCGTGGTACGCCGATCACCTGCCACGGGCGGTGTTGCATTTCGGCACCGCGGCGACGTTCGTCGTCGAGCTGCTATTCCCATTTCTGATTTTCGCGCCGCGCAACCTGCGACGTCTTGCGACCGGCGGATTCCTTTTACTCGAGTTTCTGATCCTGGCCACCGGCAACTACAACTTCTTCAATCTGCTGACGATCGTGTTGTGTCTCGGACTGCTGGATGATCGTGCGTTCGGAGCGGTCTTGACCCCGCCATCTCGCGAATCGCCATCAGCGGCGTGGCGCGTCGTGTTGCCAACGATGGCGCTGCTCGGCGTCTTACAGATCCACCAGACGCTGGGGCGCTCAAGCGTCAGCGAATGGGAGTCTGCGGTGCTGCGCGTCGTCGAACCACTGCAACTGGTCAATAGCTACGGCCTGTTCGCTGTGATGACGACGCATCGCGACGAGCTCGTCCTCGAGGGCTCGGCGGACGGCGTCGAATGGCAGGAGCTGCCGTTCAAGTTCAAACCGCAGCGGCTCGATGCCGCGCCGCGCTGGGCGGCGCCGTATCAGCCGCGCCTCGACTGGCAGATGTGGTTCGCCGCGCTGACGAGCCGCGAAGGGGCGCAGTGGTTCGACAACTTCGTGGTGCGACTGTTGACTGGTGCGCCCGACGTCTACGCGTTGCTCGACACCTCCGCGTTTGCGGTAAAACCGCCGCGGCTGATCCGTGTACTGCGCTATCGCTATCAGTTCACCACGCCCGAGCAACGGGCACGGAGCGGGGCATGGTGGCGTCGTCAGTACGTAGGGATCTGGTATCCGCCGGCGCGATTGTCTGCAGAACCTGGGCCGACCGGACCCATTCCGTAGAACTCAACCCGACCCGGGCATGCGCGCCGACAGCACCTGCTGTTCTTCGAGCGCCGCAAGGCGCGCGTCGTCGAGGCTCAGCCAGTCGCGTAGCACCTCGCGATTGTGTTCGCCGCGATAAGCCGGTTCGCCACGCACGCCGGTGTCGGCTTTTGAGAATCGCCACGGTGAGTTCGGCAGCTTCAGCGTGCCGCCACCGCGATCGCTCACTTCGACTACTGCGCCGCGTTCCCTGGCCCAGTCCGTTTGGCCGGCTTCGGCCACTGAACGCACCACGCCCATCACCAGCTTCGCCTTCGCGAGCGCCGCTTCGAGCGATTTCAGATCCGGAAACTCCATCACCCAATCCTGGATCAGAGCCGTCAACTGGTCGCGATTGACGCGACGCGCTTCCTCTTCCGCGAAACGCGCATCGGAGGCGAGATCGGGCCGATTCATGGCGCGCAGCCATTGCGCGAACGGTCCGCGCGCGGTGGGATCGAACGCGACCGACACCGTGCGACCGCTGCGGGTTCTAAACAACGGCGATGCGCTGGTCGCGAGCGGCAACGGTTCGGTGAGCCCGGTGAGATTGGTGGCGCCGTGTTCGTTCACGCACAGCATCGTCTCCGCCATCGACACGTCGACGTGCTGGCCTTCCCCCGTGTGCTCCCGTTGGTACAGCGCGGCCAGAATTGCGGACAGACATTCGAGCGAGGTGTAGAGGTCGCCGTGCGAATAGGGCTCCTGTTGCGGCGGCTCGGCGTGATACCGCGATTCGCCTTCGATGTATCCCATCTCGGCGTGCACCATCATCGCGTATGCACCGCGCTGCGACCAGCTGCCCTCCTGTCCGTAGCCTGAAATCGAGGCATATACGAGACGCGGATTGGTCGCACTGAGATCTGCGTAGCTCAATCCCAGCTTCTTCATCACGCCGGGCCGGAAATTCTCGAGCACCACGTCGGCGCGCGCCGCCAACGCGCGCGCAATGTCGCGGCCGGCCGGCTGCGTCACGTCGAGCGAGACGTTGCGTTTGCCGCAGTTCTGTTGCGCGAAATACAGCGCCATCGAATGCAGGCGCGGCGCGCTCTGCCGCGTCATGTCGCCTTCGGGCGGCTCGATCTTGACGACTTCGGCACCGAGGTCGACCAGCATGCGGCCGCAGTGCGGACCGGCCAGCACGCGCGAGAAATCGAGTATGCGGATACCGGAGAGAGGCGTGGGCTTCGGCATCGTCGACTCCGGGTGATGGCGTCAGCGCATCTATACCACCCGGATCGAGCGGATAGCTACCAGGGATGGGTTTCGCCGTTCCACTTCTTGAAGCTGCCGGTATCAGCCAGCGTCAGGTTGGCGATCACCGACATGATACCGGCCGCGCTTTCCTCGACGCTGATGTCGGCACCGGAACCGCCCATGTCGGTGCGCACCCAGCCGGGATGGATCAGCCCCACGGCGATGCCGTCGTTCGCGAGTTCCACCGACGCCATCCGCATCACTTTGTTCACGGCGGCTTTGGACGAGCAGTACGCGAACATCACCGGCATGTTCACTGCGAGCGCACCCATCTGGCTCGTGATCGTGACCGCGCGAGGATTCTTGCCGGCTTTCAGATTGCGCCGGAACGTCTGAAGCATCCGCAGCGGAGCCATCGTGTTGACGGCGAACGTTTCCGCCCAACCGTCGAAGTCCATGTTCGACACAGACTGCTTGTCGCCGCTCGGTCCAGCCATGCCGGCGTTGTTGATCAGGATGTCGATCGGCGCCGTACGAATCTCTGAGGCCAGTGCTGCGATCGATTTGCCGTCGGCGACGTGCACGGCGTGCAACGTCAGGCCTTTGCGCGACTTGGCGAGCCCCTGCAGTTTCTCGGCCTTTTCCGGTTGCCGACAACACGCGAGCACACGGTGCCCACCGGCGGCGTAGCGGGCAGCGAGTTCGAGACCGATGCCGCGATTGGCACCTGTGATCAGAACGGTTTCCATGGTTTGTCCTAGTTGGCTCGGGTTCGGCGCACCAGAGTCGGTGCAGCCGTCTTGGTTTCGTCGAAAAGCGCGGCAAGCCCGTCGTCGTCGGTGTCGATCAGTCGTTCGAGCCAGCGGTGAAAGCGTTGTCCGCCGCCTTCGTTGCGGCCGAACATCACGTGACTCTTCGCGCCGCTCATCAACGCGCGCTGCTGGCGCAGGCCGGTGGCGTAATCTTCGTCGCGCACGACGTGTTCGAGCAGCTGGAATTGCGCCTCTGCCGCCACGCGCTGCTCGTCAGAGGGTGGCTTCTCCATCAGGTACGACTGCACCGTGAACGACGCGCCGGGCGCGTCGCCCGGAAACAGTTGCGAGATCATGACACCGCGTCCGCCGCCGCCGTCGAACGACGCGATCGACACGTGCGGGAATATCGTCCATACGCCGCCGAGCAACGCGCGTATCGGCCATTCGTCTTCCGGTGCGGCTTCGAGCGCGAGCAGCGACGGATCGGGTGAACTGACGCGCTGGTGCGGACCGAACGCCGTGTAGATCGCCTGGTTCGGCATGTTCTCGCCGAACGTGTTCTTGTGCAGGATCGGCAGGTGATAGAGGTCCATGTAGCCGTCGTATGCGATCTTCCAGTTCGGGCCGGCGAGCGTGCGACGCGAAAAGAGATACCAGTCTTTGAAGCCGAAATGTTCGAGCAGGTGGTCGTAGCCGGACAGGAACGCGTCGATGGGCAACTTCGAGTTCGCATCGAGTGTCACCCAGATCATGCCTGCGCGTTCGGCGACGGGTAGGCGGGTGAGTCCGTTGCACGATTTGTCGATGTCGCCGAAATCCTTGCTCGCGTAAACCGCGACGAGCGCGCCGTTCTGGTCGTAGGTCCACGCGTGATACGGGCACGTGAAACGGCGACTGTTGCCGGCGCCCTCCGGCATGACCTGTGAGCCGCGATGGCTGCACATGTTGACGAAGGCGCGCACGTTGCCGTCGGTGTGACGCGTCAGCAGTACCGGCACGCCAGCCGCTTCGATCGCGCGATAGTCGCCGGGTTTTGCGAGTTCGACGCTGAGCGCGAGCATCAACGGCATGCGCCTGAAGACGCGATCCATTTCGAGACGCCAGCGCTGCGCGTCGTAGTAGTGTGCGGCCGGCACGCGCGCAACGTCGGCAACCTGATTGATGGTACCGGCCTTGACGTGAGCGATGTTGTCTTTCGCCATGTCGATGAGTTGGGTCCGGGACATTTCGCGGCGCGCTCGTACTTCGGTTGCGTCAGCATCGTTGAACTGTAAACTGCGCGCAACACCGCATACCCCAAATTGGAGGTTCGTCCATGTCGTCGCTCGTCGCCACGTTTCAAACCAGCAAAGGAGACATCCGCGTCAATCTGATGGAAGACGTAGCGCCGCTGACCGTCGCGAACTTCGTCAACCTCGCGCAACGCGGTTACTACGACGGACTGACGTTCCATCGGGTCATCGCCGACTTCATGATTCAGGGCGGCTGTCCGCTCGGCACCGGCACCGGCGGACCGGGCTACAAGTTCAAAGACGAGTGCTCGCCGAAGGTGAAACACGACGCGCCGGGCAAACTGTCGATGGCGAACGCGGGTCCTGGCACCAACGGCTCACAGTTCTTCATTACGCACATACCCACGCCTTGGCTCGACGGAAAGCACACCGTCTTCGGCGAAGTGCAGGACAAGTCGGACCAGGCCGTGGTCGACAAAATCGCGAAAGGCGACACGATCGAGACGATCACCATCGACGGCGACACCGGCGCGCTGTTGGAGAAAATGGCCGACCAGATCGGCAAGTGGAACAACGTGCTCGACAAAGAGTGACCACGCCCGACGTCGTCATCGTCGGCGGCGGAATCGGCGGTGGCGCGCTGGCGAAGAACCTGGCGGAAGCGGGCGTTACGGTGCTGGTGCTCGAGCGTACGCTGCAATATGTCGATGTGGTGCGCGGTGAGTGGATTGCGCCCTGGGGCGTTCCTGAAACGAAAGCGGTCGGCGTGTATCCGATCTATCTCGCCAACGGGGGACACCACGTCACGCGTCACGTGTCTTACGACGAGGACGTCGCGCCGCGAGTCGCCGAGAAAGCCGCGTTCGATCTCACCACGCTGCTGCCCGACAATCCCGGTCCGTTGTGCATCGGCCACCCGTCGATGTGCAACCTGCTGAACCAGGCAGCGACGGCTGCAGGCGCGACCACACTTAGGGGCGTTTCCAACACGCGGGTCACGCCGGGCTCGCCGCCGACAGTAACGTTCGATCACGACGGCAAGACCACGACGTTGCGCCCGCGTCTGGTCGTTGGCGCCGATGGTCGTCACGGCAAAACGGCGGAACAGATCGGCGCGAAGTTGCAGCAGGACGATCCGCACCATCGCTTCTCCGGGATGCTGGTCGACAACGTGCCGCAATGGCGCGAAGACACGCAGTTCATATCGGTGGAGGGCGACGTGAACGTGCTGGCGTTCCCGCAGGGCGGCGGACGCATCAGGCTCTACATCGGCTTCGGCCTCGAACAGAAGACGCGGTTGGCCGGCCCGCAAGGACCGCAACGATTTCTAGAGGCGTTTCGGCTTAAATCCGTTCCGGGCAGCGAAGCCATTGCGGCGGGGCGCCCCATCGGTCCGTGTCTCGTCTATCCGAACAACGACACGTGGATCGACGAGCCGTTCGCCGAGGGCGTGGTGCTGATCGGCGATGCGGCGGGCCGCAACGATCCGATCACCGGTCAGGGCCTGTCGATCACGCATCGCGACGTGCGCATCGTGCGCGACATCCTGCTTGGCGAAGCGAACTGGTCCACCGACGCGTTCGTGCCGTACGGCGCCGAACGCAAGGAACGTATGCGACGCCTGCGGATCTCGGCGCGCATCGCGGCCATTCTGGAGGCCGAGTTCGATGCCCCCGCGCGCGCGCGCCGTCATCGTGCCGCGGAGCGGCGTCGCGCGATGGCGCCCGAGTCGCTGGCGATCCTGACGCCGTTCATCGGGCCCGATGCATTGCCACCGGAACCTTACTCGGACGAAGCGGTCGCCGCGTTCCTTGCCTGAATGGAGTGATGCGTCGTCGGATCGAGTTGCCACAGGCGCGACTTCGCCGTGATCAGCGCTATCACGGTGAACATCACGGCGGATGCCAGCGCGAGCGCGGCGCGTGGACCGATCCACTGAACGAGGTAGCCGTTGGCGAACGCGCCGATCGGGCCCGAGCCCATGAACGCGAAAGAATAGAAACTCATCACGCGGCTGCGTTGGTTCGGTGGCGCTTCCTCCTGCATGATCGTGCGCGCCATGCTCATCGCAATGCCGCCGCCCATTCCCCACAGAAAGATCAGCCCCAACAAGGTCGTAAAGCTGACACCGATGCCGATTGCGCCGAGCATGACGGCGCCAAGCCCTTGCGCGAGCAACAGTGCGCGGCCCTGCCGGCGGATGTCGCCGAAGCGGATCAGAATGAAGATGGTGGTGACGAGCCCTAGCGCATTCGCCGCGTTCATCAGCGCGAGATCGCCAGCGGAGCCCGCGTAATACTCGCGCACCAACAGCGGCAGCGTAACGATGTACGAACCCATGAAGCACATGCCCATCGCCACGCTTTGCAGCACCGTGATCCGCATCGACGGCGATGCGGCAATGGTCCGATAGCCTTGCGCGATCGCGCGGCCGATGTCGCGCAAGCGGTGATGTTCCTGAGCCACCGCCGCGGGCCGATCGGGAATCCGTGTGAAGAAGCGAACGCCGACGGTCAGTACCAGCGCCTGCGCCAGCAGAATCGGCAGCGGACCGACGCGTTCCGCCATCGATGCGATGGCCAGGCCGGCGAGCTGCACGCCGAACTGCACCATGCTGGCGCGCACGACGGCGGATTGAATGCCACCTTCTGCGACCTGGTTCAGTAAGCCGTCGCGGGCCGGCGTGACGAACGCCTGCGCCGTACCCATGACGATGGCGTAGTAGATCATCGCTTTGTAGCTGAGGTTGCCGCTCAGTACGACGATGAACAGGAACAGCGGCGGCAGTGCGGCGATGCTCTGCGCGACGATGACGATCCTGCGTCCGCCGATGATGTCGGCGAGGCTGCCGCCGACGAGAATCAGCAGCATCGTCGGTATCAGCATCGTCATCTGCGCGATGCCGACCATCTGCGGCACCTCGTGCAGCTCCATCGTCACGAGCCACGCGAACATCACCGACTGAATGCCGAACGCGAGGAACCACGACCCGGTTCCGAGCAGATAGAGGTGGAACGCTTTCACAAGCCGGCGTCCAGCTGCTCCCAACGCGCGTACGCGGTCGCGAGCTTTTCGTTGATGCGGTCGAGCTTGGCGAGGCCATCTGCGATGGCGGCTTTGTCCTGGCGGTAGAAATCCGGGTCGGCGATGCGTTGCTGCAGCGACTTCTGTTCAGCCTCCAGCGCGTCGATCTTCTGCGGCATCGCGTCGAGTTCGCGCTGATCCTTGTAACTCAGGCGTTTTTTCAGGGCGCCCGGTTTGGAAGCCGCGGCGCGTTGCGGCGCAGGTGGCGCCCCTTTCGGCGCACCGCGAACGCGCGCCTGCCGCAGCCAGTCCTGATAGCCGCCCACGTACTCGCCCCACTTTCCGTCACCTTCGAACACCAGAACGCTCGTTACGACGTTGTCGATGAAAGTTCGGTCGTGGCTGACGAGCAGCAGTGTGCCGGTGAACTCCGCGAGCAGTTCTTCCAGCAGTTCCAGCGTTTCGGCGTCGAGATCGTTGGTCGGTTCGTCGAACACGAGCAGGTTCGCGGGCTGCGTGAACAGCTTCGCCATCAGCAGGCGATTGCGCTCGCCGCCAGAAAGGCTCGCGACCGGAGAGTTGGCGCGTTCCGGCGGGAACAGGAAATCGCCGAGATAACCGATGATGTGTTTCTTGCGGCCGCCGATGGTGACGTGGTCGGAGCCTTCGCTGACGTTCTGGCGCACCGTTTTGTCAGGATCGAGCTGTGCGCGTTGCTGATCGAAATACGCAGTCTTCAACTGCGTGCCGAGCCTGACGTGCCCGCTCTGCGGCGACAGTTCGCCGAGCAGCAGCCGCAACAACGTGCTCTTGCCGCAACCGTTCGGCCCGATGATGCCGATTCGATCGCCGCGGCGGATCGTCATCGTCAGATCGCGCACCAGCATTCGCGGGCCGTATGCGAAGGTCACACGCTCGAGATCTGCGACGATCTGCCCCGAGCGTCCGCCCCCGTCGAGATCGAAATTCACGGCGCCTTGAACACCCACGCGTTGTCGGCGCTCGGCGCGCAACGCTTCGAGTCTGCGCACGCGTCCTTCGTTGCGTGTGCGCCGCGCCTCGATGCCTTTACGGATCCAGACTTCTTCCTCTGCCAGGAACTTGTCGAAGTTCGCGTTTTCGCGCGCTTCGACTTCGAGCATCTGCTGCTTGCGGACTAGATAGTCGTCGTAGTTGCCGGGGAACGACACGAGCCGTCCGCGATCGAGCTCGACGATGCGGGTGGCGAGGCGGCGGATCAGAGTGCGGTCGTGCGTGATGAACACCGTCGCGCCCTGATAGGCGAGCAACATTTCTTCGAGCGCGGTGATCGCCTCGATGTCCATGTGATTGGTGGGTTCGTCCAGCAGCAGAACGTCCGGATCCGACACCAGCGCTTTCGCGAGCATCACGCGCCGACGCGTGCCGCCCGAACACGCGCTAACGAGCACGTCGGGGGGAAGATCGAGCCGGCTCAGCACTTCTTCCACGCGCTGCGACAGGTTCCAGCCGCCGAGCGTGTCGATACGTTGCTGCAGGCCCGCCAGCCGTTGCAGTGCCCCTTCATCGCCCTCGGCGAGGGCGTGGCTCGCATCGTGATAGTCGGCCAGCACCTTGCCGAGTTCGGGAAGCCCGCCAGCGACGGTTTGATAGACGGTGGCGGACAGGTCTTCCGGCACGTCCTGTTCCAGGTGAGCGATGCGCAATGTGTCGCGCCGCCAGACGCCCCCTTCGTCCGGCAACACCGCGCCACGGATGACGTTCAACAGCGTCGACTTGCCCGTGCCGTTGCGGCCGACGAGACAAACGCGCTCGCGTTCCTCGATCTGCAGATTCGCGCGGTCGAGGAGCAACTTGTGGCCGAACGCGAGCGTCGCGTCGTTCAGCGAGATGAGGCTCACTGTATCGGCTCGTCGGCTTCGATCACCCACGCCGCCGCCTCGGCGTCGTCGTCGGCGCCGCGGATCACGCGCAGGAATGCATCGCCGTATTTCTCGAGTTTTGTTCTGCCGACGCCGCTCACACCGAGCAGTTCCGACGGGGTGCGCGGACGCACCTCGATCATCGCGGCGAGCGTGGCGTCGCTGAAGATGACGTATGCCGGAACGTCCTGCGCGTCGGCCAGTTCCTTGCGGCACGCGCGCAGTGCATGCCACAACCCCATGTCTTCTTCTGCGACGGCGTGGGTGGAACGGCGCTTCCGCGAACGCACCGGCATAGTCGGATCCTCACGGAGGCGCAAGCTCATGTCGCCGCGCAGCAACGGCCGGCCGGCCCGCGTGAGCACGAGCGCGCCGTATTTCTCGACATCGGCGTGAAGGTATCCGCGCACGAGCAGCTGGCGGACCACCGAGCGCCATTGCGCATCCGTTAGGTCGCCGCCGATGCCGAACGTGCTCAACGTGTCGTGGCCGTGCTTCGCGACCTTGTCGCTGGTCTTGCCTAGCAGCACGTCGATGACGTGG
>DATJGR010000236.1:0-5367 GCA_035494855.1 Pseudomonadales bacterium
TCGGGATGCGCGCGGCTTCGAGCACCTGATCCATCCAGTCCGCGAGTGCCTCGACGCGGGTCAGCGACGGTCCGTCGGTGCGGCCGTGTCCAGGAAGATCGGGCGCGATGACGCGCATGCCGTGGCGCGCGAAGTAGCGCGCCGGCATCACCCAGATCGTGTGGTCGTGCGCCGCGCCGTGAATGAACACCACCGATGGTGCGTCCGCAGCGGGATGGCCGCTGCCGCTTCCGATGAAGACCGATCGTCCGTCGACCGAAATGCGCATGCTCAAACCACCGCGCGTTGTGCGCGTGTGAGCGCGCGGCCGAGGTCGTCGATCAGGTCGTCTGCGTCTTCGAGCCCCACCGACAACCGCACGAGACCTTCGCCGATGCCGGCGGCTTTCAGCGCGTTCGCGTCCATGCGGTGATGCGTGGTGCTCGCCGGATGAATCACCAGCGACTTCGCGTCGCCGATGTTCGCGAGGTGCGAGAAGATCGCAAGGCTCTCGATGAACACGCGCCCCGCTTTACGGCCGCCCTTGATGTCGAACGACAATACCGCGCCGGCGCCGCGCGGCAGCAGTTCTTTCGCCAGCGCGTGATCGGGATGCGACGCGAGGTCGGGGTGGCTGACGCTCTGCACGGCTGCGTGACCAGCGAGGAATTCGGCGATGCGATGCGCGTTCGCAACGTGACGATCCATACGCAGCGACAACGTCTCGAGACCTTGCAGGATGTGGAACGCGGTCGTCGGCGCCATACACGCGCCGAAATCGCGCAGACCCTCCTTGCGCGCACGTGTGATGAACGCCTGTGGGCCGAACTCTTCAGCGAAGACCAGGTCGTGGAAACCGGCGTACGGTTCGGTGAGCGTCGCGAATTTGCCGGACGCTTCCCAGTCGAACGTGCCGCCGTCGACGAGTACGCCGCCGATGACGATGCCATGCCCCGACAGGAACTTCGTTGCGGAATGCAGGATGAGGTCCGCACCCAGATCGAGCGGACGCATCAGATACGGCGTGGTGAACGTCGAATCGATGAACAGCGGCAATCCCGCATCGTGTGCGACGCGCGCCACAGCGGGCACGTTCAGCACTTCGAGCCCCGGGTTGCCGAGCGTTTCGCCGAACACGAGTCGCGTATTCGGCCGGATGGCTGCTGCGAACGCGGCCGGCTCGCGCGGATTCACGAACGTGGTCGTGATGCCGAAACGCGGCAGCGTATACGCGAGCAGGTTGTGCGTGCCGCCGTAGATCGACCGCGACGCGACGATGTGGTCGCCGGCAGAACACAGCGTCGCAACCGCCAGGTGCATCGCGGCTTGCCCGCTCGCCGTCGCGATCGCGCCGACGCCGCCTTCGAGCGCGGCGACGCGTTCTTCGAGCACCGCATTGGTCGGATTCGACAACCGCGAGTACACATGACCGGCGCGTTCGATGTTGAACAGTCCGGCCGCAAAATCGGTATCGGGAAACACGAACGCCGCCGATTGATAGATCGGTGTGGCGCGCGCGCCGGTCGCCGGATCGGGCCGCTGCCCGGCATGCAGCGACAAAGTGTCGAAGCCGCTCTTGTCCGCCATCAACGTTCCTTTAGTACTGCCGTGTGACTATTCCAGATAACGATCCTGCAAAGCGGCGCGACGGTGCGCATCGATGCCGAGCGCGCGTTCGAGATAAGCGTCGAACGATCCGTGGTTGGAATCCACTTCGTCGAGCGCCGCGTGGATGTACTCGAGCCGGACACCGGACAGCGCTTTCGCTTCTTCGACGTCGATCTCACCGTAGTTATCGCGTAGTCGCGGCACGATGAAACGCTCGAAATCCATGGCTTCGTTCGTCAGCAGATAGTCGTCGATCACGACGTCGCGCGGTACGCCGAGCGCGAACAGAATCGCCGCCACGCCGAAACCGGTGCGGTCTTTACCCGCGGCGCAGTGAATCAGAAAGCCGCTGTCGCCCGCCGACCACAGCGCGTCGAACACCTGGGTGTACTCCGCGGTGTGGACCCGCGCGAGTTCACGGTTGATCTCCATCATGTAGTGGATGCGCCCCGCGAGATCGAGTCCGTCGTACTCCATCACCTCGCGCAACTTCACGCCGTGGTCCGGATCGATCGAGACGTGCACCTGCAGCGGGTCGTGGGCAGGGAACGGCGTCGGTTCGAGCCGGCGTTCCTCGTCGCGGCGCAGGTCGCAGATCACACCGATGCCGAGCTCGCGCAGCGCGCTCTGCCCGTCGGCGGTGAGCTGCGCGAGCATGCCGGATCTGTACAACACGCCGCTGCGCACGCGGCGGCCGTCGCTCGTCGGATAACCGCCGAAGTCGCGCAGATTGATCGCGCCGGGAATCTCGATGATTCGTTTCATGTTCACTCGTTGATGTCGCTGATCTGGTCGTTCAGCGTCCAGTAGTCGTACAGCACGCCGATCAGCAGGAAGCCGCCGGTGAGCAGATAGAGAATGCCCGTGAGCCACTTCCGGATGTACATGCGGTGAAAGCCGAGCACGCCGAAAAACGTCAGCAGTATCCACGCCACCGTATAACTGACGCTGCCGGAGAAGAAACGCCGGTCGGCGTCGTCGTCCATCGAAGGAATCAGGAACAGATCGACGATCCAACCAACCAGCAGCAGGCCGAGCGTGAAAAAATACAGCGTGCCGCTGACCGGTCGTCCGTAGTAGAAGCGGTGCGCACCCATGAAACCGAAGATCCACAGCACGTAGCCGACGGTTTTCGAGTGGGTATCACCGCCGATCATCTTCGGATTTCGTCGGAGCTGCGGTCGATTCGGGAGCGCGGCGGCATCGGGCACTCTGGAACAAGCAACGATCGTATTCTAGTCGTAGCCGATCATGATCAGTCGATTCGACAGCTCATTCGGGTTGTCGTCCGTCTTCGGCACCGCTTCCGACAGAATGTCACCGCACTCGCCGATCGCTTCTACGAAGCCGGAGGCGACGCGTTTGCGCTGCACGTTGGCAACGAAACGATCGATGATCGCCTGCCAGCGGGAGTCGTCGACGTGCGCGCTGACGCCGCGATCCGCCAGAATCTCCACGTATCGCTCCGCTTCGGACACGAAGATGAGCACCCCGGTCTCGCCTTTGGTGTGGTGCAGTCCCTGCTCCAGGAACTGTCGTCGCGCCATGCTCGACGCGTGCCAGTGCCCGAGATGGCGCGGGATCAAGCGGCGGGCGACCGCCGGTACGCGGAACGACAGGACGAGTAAGCAGAACACCGCCAGTTGAATGGACAACACCACGGCAGCGCTCGAATGCACGAACAGGAGCGGCGCCGACGCCAGCAGGGCAATCGTGGCGGCCCACGCGATGGAGTGATGACGGTAGTCGTCGCTGCGCGCCGCCAGCACCGCCACCAGTTCCGCATTGGTGCGCTGCTCGACCTCCGCGATGGCATCGGCGATCTGATTGCGTTCCTGTTCGCCGAACAATCCCATCACCAGCTACCGGACGCGCCGCCGCCGCCGAAACTACCGCCGCCGCCGCCGAATCCGCCGCCACCACCCCCACCGAAGCCGCCTCCACCGAATCCACCCGAGCGGCCACGACGGCCGTGCGACATGCCGTTCAGCACGGTGCCCCAGAGAATCGCTCGCGCGAGGCCACCGCCGCCGCGACGGCCTCCGCCGAAGCCGCTCATGACGATGAACAGCACGATGAGCCAGAAGATGCCGACCGGCAGCGCCTTCTTCGGCGACGGCTCCGACTGCGGCTGCGGCTGGGTCACGTCCTGCGGCTGTCCTCCCAACGCCGCCATGATGGCGCCGACTCCGGCGCGCACGCCGCCGTCGAAGTCGCCTTTGCGGAATGCCGGAACGATGCGCGTGTTGATGATGTTCGAGGACAGAGCGTCGGTGAGATCTCCTTCGAGACCATAGCCGACCTCGATTCGGACCTTGTGTTCGGCTGACGCGACGATCAGCAGCACACCGTTGTCCTTTTCCTTTCTGCCGATGCCCCAGTGGCGGCCCAGCTGAAAGCCGTAGTCCTCGATCGGCAGGCCACCGAGGTTCGGCACCGTCGCCACGACGATCTGTTGACCCGTCGCCCGTTCGTGCGCTTCGAGCTGCTGCGTGAGATCGGCACGCGTGGCGGCACTCAAAATGCCCGCTGCATCGACCACGCGACCGGTCAACGGCGGAAAGTCGATTGCCTGGGCGGCGCCCGCGGTGAGCAGCACCACCAGCAACGCCGCGATGCGCATCAGAATTTCACGGTCGGCGCGGTCGACGCGCCGTCGTTCGCTTCGAACGATTCACGCACCTTCATGTTTCTGTACATGATTCCGTGCCAAATGCGGCCCGGAAACGTGCGGAGTTCCGTGTTGTACTGCTGTACCGCGGCGATGTAATCGCGCCGCGCGATGCTGATGCGGTTCTCGGTGCCCTCGAGCTGCGACTGAAGCTGCAGGAAGTTCTGGTTCGCTTTCAGATCGGGATACCGCTCGACGACGACCATGAGGCGCGACAGCGCGCTCGTCAGTTGCGCCTGGTTCTGCTCGAACGCTTTGAACGCGGCGGGATCGGAAAGGATCTCGGGGCTGACGTTCATCTGCGCAACCTTCGACCGCGCTTCGATGACCGCTTGCAACGTTTCCCTCTCGTGCGCGGCGTAGCCTTGCACGGTGGCGACGAGGTTCGGTACGAGGTCGGCGCGACGCTGATACTGATTCTGGACCTGGCCCCACGCCGCCTTTACGCCCTCGTCGTAGGTCGGAATGTTGTTGATTCCGCACCCAGACGCGAGGGCGCCCACGATCACGAGCAGACCCAGTCGAGCCGTTCGGCGAGCCATGTGCATGCTAGATCTCCTGTTCTGGACAATAGGCACTATGTGGCCAATATCACAGAGCATCAAGACGGTGCGCGCTAATATGGATTCGGCAGGGTGACGCAACTAGACTGCCGGTCGTCCAATCTAACGAGGGACTCATGAACAAGAGCAACGGATTTCTCCTTCGGAACGCGCTCATCTGCGCGTTGTGTCTGAACCTCGTCAGCCTCGGGTGCATCCCGGCGGCACATGCGGAAGTCATCGGCACGCCGGCGTTCAGTCAAACGCTGACGCGCGAAGCCCGCATCGACAAGATCAACGGTTTCCTCGCGCAGGATTCGGTGCGCAACCAGATGATCGGCCTCGGTGTGGATCCTCGCGACGCCCAGGCCCGCGTAGCAGCACTCACCGACAGCGAGCTGCAGTCGCTCGACCAGCGCATCGATTCGATGCCGGCCGGCGGCGACTTTCTCGCAGTGATCGGTATCGTGTTCATCGTGCTGTTGATCCTCGAACTGACCGGCGTGATCAACATCTTCAAGAAGTTCTGAGCTAGCGATCGCATCCGACAGCGTCGCGGGCCCCGGT
>DATJGR010000237.1:0-25137 GCA_035494855.1 Pseudomonadales bacterium
AGGCGCGGCAGGAGGCGAATCCGACGATACGGTCCGCTACTGGCATCGACTACGACGGAGCGGCGATGTACGTCACCGACGATGAACTCGACGCGTTCATCGGCGCAAGCTAGTCGAGGCCGGGCTGCCAACGCGCAAGACAGATCCCGAAAAGCAGTGGATAACTCTTCGTATGTCGTTGATTATTGGTAGCTACGGGTGGGCTTGAACCACCGACCCCAGGATTATGAATCCTGTGCTCTAACCAGCTGAGCTACGTAGCCACGGAAAGGGCTGCGGATTCTCCGAAGATGGTCCATCGATGTCAAGAAATCGGACCGAGCTGAATCCCAGTTCAAACATTGAATCTGAAGTGCATCAGGTCGCCGTCGGCGACCACGTATTCCTTCCCTTCGAGCCGCCATTTGCCAGCGTCTTTTGCGCCCTGTTCCCCATTGCATGCGATGAAGTCGTCGTAGCCGATCACCTCGGCGCGGATGAATCCCTTCTCGAAGTCGGTGTGAATCACACGAGCGGCCTGCGGCGCGCGGGTGCCGATCGGAATCGTCCACGCACGCACTTCTTTCGGCCCGGCCGTGAAATAGGTATGCAGCTTCAATAATTCGTAACCCGCGCGAATCACACGGTTCAGGCCGGGCTCTTCCATTCCGAGATCGGCCAGGAATTCGGCGCGCGCGTCGTCATCCAGCTCGCCGATTTCGGCCTCCAGCTTGTTGCAGATCGCAACCACTACGGCGCGCTGCTCGGCCGCGATGCGCTTCACCTCGTCGAGCAGCGGATTGTCGTCGAAGCCATGCTCGTCGACGTTGGCGATGTACATGACGGGCTTCGCGGTGATCAGGTGCAACTCGCGCAGCCGGGTGGAGTCGTTGGCGTCGAGCGCGAGCGTGCGCACCGGGTTCCCCTCGTTCAATACGGCGCGCACTCGCTCCAACAACGCGACCATCGCCTTCGCGTCCTTGTCGCCCGCATTCGCCGTCCGTCGGGTGCGATCGTAGACGCGCTCGACCGTTTCGAGATCCGCCAGAGCGAGCTCGGTGTCGATCACTTCTATGTCATCACGCGGCGAGACCTTGGTGGACACATGCACGACGTTGTCGTCCACGAAGCAGCGCACGACATGCGCCACCGCATCGGTCTCGCGGATATGCGCAAGGAACTGATTGCCGAGCCCTTCTCCCTTCGATGCGCCGGCGACCAAGCCGGCGATATCGACGAATTCCATCGTCGTCGGAATCACCTTCTGCGGTTTGACGATGGCGGCGATCCGGTCGAGGCGCGGGTCCGGCACCGGAACGATTCCGGTGTTCGGATCGATCGTGCAGAACGGAAAGTTCTCCGCTGCGATGCCCGCCTTGGTGAGCGCGTTGAACAGCGTCGACTTGCCGACGTTCGGCAGCCCGACTATTCCGCAATTGAAACCCATCAATCGTCCCCGTTTCCGGCCGTGTGAAGCACGTTCATCGCCTTGGCGAATTCGCCCGCGCACATCAATCCCAGCAACTCGTCAGACAACATCAGGGCGTCGCGCACCAAGGCCCGATCTTCACCGCGCATTTTCGCGCCCGTGAGGTAACCGCTCACTCGATCCTTATGGCCCGGGTGCCCCACGCCGATCCGCAACCGTGCGAACCCGGCGTCATTTCCTAACGACGCGATGATGTCGCGCAGGCCATTGTGGCCGTTGTGGCCGCCGTCGCGCTTCAGCCGCAGCACGCCCGGCTCGAACGCCATCTCGTCGTGCGCCACCAGGATGTCCGACGGTGCGAACTTGAAGAACGTCGCCACAGCACCGACCGACTCACCGCTCAAATTCATGAACGTGTTCGGAATGAGCAACCGCATGTCGTGCCCAAGCATGGGTCCGCGGCCCAGTCGCCCCTTGAACTTGGGCTCGTCGGCCAAGGCGATGCGAAAGCGCGATGCAAGCGCTGCGACGAAATCGGCGCCGACATTGTGGGGAGTGCCTTCGTATCGTAGGCCCGGATTTCCCAGACCCACGATGAGACGAAGTGCGGCCATGGCTCAGCCTTTGTCGGAGTCCGACGCCTCTTCGCCTTCGGGTTGCGCCTCGGTCGGGGTACCCGCTGCGGCGGCAGCAGCGGCTTCGCTTGCAGCGGCATCCATCTCATCCATTTCGGACGCGAGCGTCGACGCATGCACGCTGACGACGGCAACGTTCTGCTCTTCCCGTTCCTCGTCCGAAAGACCTTCCAGGTCTTCGAGCACCACGCCAGCGGGCAACTTCAGATCCGACAAGTGCAGGATGTCGCCGATCTTCAGCGGACCGACGTCGACGACGATGGCCTCCGGCAGATCTTTCGGCAGACAGGTCACTTCCACTTCGATGACGTGGTGGTTGATCAGACCTTTCTCGTCCTTCACCCCGATGCACTCTTCTTCGTTGATGAAGTGCAACGGAATCTGCACGGTGATTTCCTGGTTCGCAAGAATGCGCTGGAAGTCGATGTGCATCGGCTTGTTGGTGGCCGGATGACGCTGCATGTCGCGAGCGAGCACCTGACTGCGAGCACCACCCAGTTTCAACGCCAGAATCTGCGAGAAGAACGTATCCGCCTGGATCGCCTTCGACAGGTCGTTCTCGACCAACGAAATGTTCACCGGTGCCTCACCGCCTCCGTAGACGATGCCCGGTACCATCGCGGCATTTCGACGCAGGCGGCGGCTCGCACCTTTCCCGACGTCGGCGCGCGCTTCCGCAACCAACTCGATCTGCTGTGACATGGCTATCTCCTGATTGTCACGTTCAAAAGCGTATCGGGTCCGCGACCAGAACCCGTACGCGCCCTTCGAAACCTATCGAAACATCGCGCTGACCGACTCTTCGTTGCTGACGCGTCGAATCGCCTCAGCCAGCAGCCGGTCCAGGCTCAATTGTGTGATCCGCGAACAGCCTTTCCCCTGCGCGGACAACGGAATGGTGTCGGTCACGAACATCGAATCGAGCGCGGAGTCGTTGATCCGGTCGATCGCCGGACCTGACAGCACCGCGTGCGTGATGTACGCGACGACGCCGACCGCGCCGCGATCCTTCAGCGCTGCGGCCGCCTGGCACAGCGTGCCGGCCGTATCGACGATGTCGTCGACGATGATGCAGGTACGCCCGTCCACGTCGCCGATCACGTTCATCACTTCCGATTCGTTCGCAACCGAGCGCCGCTTGTCGATGATCGCAAGGTCGGTGTCGTTGATCAGCTTTGCAATGGCGCGCGCTCGCACCACACCGCCCACGTCGGGCGAAATCACCATCGGACTGGGGTAGCGCTGCGCGAGCGCATGGTCGACCAGCAGCGGCGACGCGTACACGTTGTCGACCGGAACGTTGAAGAATCCCTGGATCTGGTCGGCGTGCAGATCGACCGTCAGCACCCGGTTCACACCGGCGACGGCGAGCATGTCCGCCACCACTTTGGCCGTTATCGGAACGCGCGCGGAACGCGGCCGGCGGTCCTGACGGGCGTATCCGAAGTAAGGCATCACTGCGGTGATACGGCTTGCCGACGCGCGCTTGATGGCGTCTGCCATCACCATCAGCTCCATCAGATTGTCGTTCGTCGGTGCGCACGTCGACTGCAGCATGAACACGTCGCGGCCGCGCACGTTCTCATGGATTTCGACGCGCACTTCACCATCGCTGAAGCGATCGACGTCGGCGGCGCCGAGGTCGATCCGCAGCTGATGCGCGACACGCTTCGCGAGCTCCGGATGCGAATTGCCGGCGAATACGATCAGGTTGGGCAACTGTCAATCACTCACGGTCGAACGGATTCATGGGACGTCTTGGTCGGTCCGACTTGGCTGGGGCGCTAGGATTCGAACCTAGGGATGGCGGGATCAAAACCCGCTGCCTTACCGCTTGGCGACGCCCCAAGTAATGGACTCGACGAAGATTAGTGTCGCGCGGGCGCGTGCCCCGATTCGCGGAAGGGCGGTATTTTGAGGATCAGGTTAAGGGGTGTCAAACGCGTTCTGCGCCCCGAACGACCACTCCGCTGGCAACAGCGTCACCCGAACATTGCCGCGTACCGCGATGATGCGCGCCGGTAAACGCGCGCCATCGAACGGTTGATAACCGGAGAATTCGAGGCGCCAGGACAACTGATCGAGCGACGCGAGATCGCCAGCGGCGTCGGAACTCGTCCCGTCGACCGGGTAACCGGGCGCCTGCTCACCGCGGATCCAATGCGTCAGTGCGGTCATCGGCAGACTGAAGCCCAACCAGCGTTGCATCGCCGCATCGGCGTCGCGTTCGCGATAGACCTCGCCCTTCGCGGTGTACACGGTCACCGCATCGCCTTCGCCGACCAATCGGCTATGCCCTTGACCGAGCGGTCCCCACAGATCGATCTCGTCGCGCCCCACCGCGTGCTGCCAGACGAAACTGGACGCGAACCCATCGTCGCCGTTGCGCACCGCCATCCGCCCCTTCACCGCGAAACCGCCGACGTCCGGCACCTCGAGTTTCGGCTCGGGATGCAACAGTGCGCAACCGCCGACCGTGACGAGCACCACACAGCAGCAGGCAATGCGTCGATATCTGTTTGAAAACGCTTTTAGAAATAACGGGTTAGCCAAGCGTTGCATCTGATTTCCGGCGCGGCTTTGATATGATGTCGCGGTTCTGTCGGAACCCGCTGATGGCGATTCTCGCGTACGGCCTCAACTTTCGCACGGCACCCATCGATCTCCGGGAGCGTATCGCGTTTCCGCTCGACGGCCTCGTGCAGGCGCATCGCGATCTCGCGCGCTCCATTCCGGCCGTCGGCGAAGTGGCCATTCTCTCGACGTGCAATCGTACCGAGCTGTACTGCTCCGCAGAGTTGAACGACCAGGAAGCGCTGCTCGACTGGCTGTCGCGTTATCGCAACGTCGCGCCGTCCGACATTCGCGATGCGGCTTACGCGCATTGGGATCGCGACGCCGCCCGGCACCTCATGCGCGTGGCAGCCGGTCTCGATTCGCAGGTGCTCGGCGAGCCGCAGATTCTCGGACAGGTGAAAGACGCCTGCGACACCGCCCGGGAAGCCGGTACGCTCGGCCCGGAACTCAACCTGCTGTCGCAGGTGACCCTGAACGTCGCCAAGCAGGTGCGCACCGATACCGACATCGGCCGCAATCCGGTGTCGGTCGCGTATGCGGCGGTGTCGTTGGCGCAGCAGATCTTCGCCGACCTGTCGCAGAACGCCGCGCTGCTGCTCGGAGCCGGCGACACCATCGAACTGGTCGCGCAACACCTTCGTAACGCCGGCATCGGTTCCATGACCATCGCGAACCGGACGCTCGCCAACGCGCGTTCGCTGGCCGCGAATTTCGGCGCGCGCGCGATCCAGCTCACCGACGTACCGAGCGTGCTCGCGCAACACGACATCGTCATTGCGTCCACCGGCAGTCCGTTCCCGGTACTCGGCAAAGGCGCCGTCGAGGCGGCGATCCGAAGCCGCCGGCACCGGCCGATGTTCATGGTCGATATCGCGGTGCCGCGCGACATCGAGCCCGAAGTGGCAGAGTTGCGCGACGTCTACCTTTATTCCATCGACGATCTGACCGAGATCATCGAAGCGAACGTCAGTGAACGCCGGCGCGCGGCGGAGACCGCCGAAGAACTGATCGTCGCCGGCACCGACCGATATTTCCGCGAGAAGCGCATTCGCGATGCGCAGCACCTGCTGACCCGGTTCCGCAGTCGCGCCGAATCGCTTCAATTGCTCGAACTCGATCGAGCGCGCCAACGACTGAGCAATGGCGAAGACGCCGACGAAATTCTCAAGGCGCTCGCGCGCGCGCTCACGAACAAACTGATCCACGAACCCACGATCGCGATCCGCGAAGCGAGCGCCGAGGGCCATCACGAGATGCTCGACTACGTGCGCGCCCTCTACGGCCTCGACAAGCCGGACTGACCCGTTCAACCCATGACTCTGTCGCCGTCCATCCTCACAACGCTGGACGATCTTGCCGATCGTCACGAAGAGCTGTCGGCGCTGCTCGGCGAAGCGGAAATCGTTTCGAACCGCGACAAGTTCACGGCGTTGTCGAAGGAATACTCCGAACTCGAGCCGATCATCGAGCGCTATCGACGCATCGGGTCGCTTCGTGCTCAACTCGACGATGCGCAAGCACTGCTCGAAGACGAAGACGCGGAAATGCGACAGCTCGCGTCCGACGATCGCGATCAGGTGCGGGCGAGCATCGAAGCGCTGGAACTCGAGATCAAGGCGCTACTGGTGCCGAAGGATCCGCACGATGATGCGAACGTATTTCTCGAGATCCGCGCCGGTACCGGCGGCGACGAAGCGGCGATTTTCGCCGGCGACCTGTTCCGCATGTACTCGCGTTACGCGGAGGAAAAGCATTGGCGCCTAGAAATTCTCAACGAACGTCCCGGTGAACACGGCGGATTCAAAGAGATCATCAGTCGCATCGAAGGCGAGCACGTATACAGTCAGCTGAAGTTCGAGTCGGGAGTGCATCGCGTGCAGCGGGTGCCGCAGACGGAATCGCAAGGGCGCATTCATACGTCGGCATGCACGGTCGCGATTCTTCCGGAGGCCGACGAGGTCGAAGACATCGACATTCCAAAGAGCGATCTGCGCGTCGATACGTATCGTTCGTCCGGCGCCGGCGGACAGCACGTTAACAAGACCGACTCCGCCGTTCGTCTCACGCACATTCCCACGGGCCTCGTCGTCGAATGTCAGGACGAAAGGTCGCAGCACAAGAACCGCGCCCGGGCGATGTCGTTATTGAAAGCCCGGCTGCTCGACATGGCACAGCATAAGCAACACCAGGAACAGGCGCAGTCGCGCCGCCTGCTGGTCGGCAGCGGCGACCGATCAGAACGCATCCGCACGTACAATTTCCCGCAAGGCAGATTGACGGACCACCGCATCAATCTGACGCTCTACAAGCTCGGCGAGATCATGGAAGGTCATCTCGAAGAGGTGATCCAGCCGCTGGTTCAGGAACATCAGGCCGAAGCGCTCGCCGCGCTCGGCGTCGCGTGACCACGGTGGCCGAGATGCTGCGCGACGCGCCCTCCGCAGAGGCGCGGCGCGACTTCGAAGTGTTGGTTGCCCATGTGCTCGGTGTGAGCCGCGCGTATCTGTACGCCCACGGCGACGAAATACTCGACAGCGACCACGGGCAGCACATTGCGCACGCGCTCGAGCAATACCGCAGGGGCATACCGGTCGCGTACATCACCGGGCAACGCGAGTTCTGGACCCTCACGCTCGACGTATCACCGGCGGTGCTGATTCCGCGGCCCGAGACCGAGTTGCTGGTCGAACTCGCGCTGCAGCGGCTCTCGCCGAACGCGCGCGTACTCGATCTCGGTACCGGATCCGGCGCCATCGCATTGGCCATCAAACACGAGCGGGGTGACTGCGCGGTGACTGCCACCGATGTCTCGGCGGACGCCATCGCCGTCGCGAAGCGCAACGCAGATCGACAGCAACTCGACATCGACCTGCGCGTCGGCGACTGGTACGTCGCGCTCGACGGCGCGGTAGAGGTCATTGTCTCCAACCCGCCATACGTTCGCGCCAACGACCCGCACCTGAGCGCACTCGTTGGCGAACCGACGCTTGCACTGGTCGGTGGTGCGGACGGACTCGACGCGCTACGGACCATCGTCAGCGGGGCTCCACGCCACCTCGTTCACGGCGGTCACCTCCTCGTAGAACACGGTTTCGATCAGGGCGGCGACGTACGACGCATGTTCGATTGCGCGGGGCTCCGTCGCGTAACCACGCATCGGGACGTTGCCGGGCACGAACGTGTTACGCTTGGAGAACGATGAACGACGATCAGCTGCTCCGCTACAGCCGCCAGATCATGCTGCCCCAGGTCGACATCGAGGGGCAGGAGCGACTGCTCGCCGCAACCGTACTGATCGTCGGGCTCGGCGGACTCGGCTCACCCGTTGCACTGTATCTCGCGGCGGCCGGCGTAGGGCATCTGATCCTCGCCGATCACGACACCGTCGATCTGTCGAACCTGCAGCGACAGATCGCGCACCATACTACGTCCGTTGGCACGTCGAAGGTCGAGTCTGCCGCGGCGTCGATCCGCGCGTTGAACCCCGAGACGCGACTCACGTTGATGAAAGAGCGTCTGGCCGGCGACGCACTGGCCCGAGCTATCGGAGACGCCGATCTCGTGGTCGACGGAACCGACAACTTTCTGGTCCGGTACGCCATCAACGACGCGTGCTTCGCGGCGCGTAAACCGCTGGTGTCCGGCGCCGCGATCCGCACCGAAGGACAGGTGTCAGTGTTCGATCCGACCGTTACGGATGCGCCGTGTTATCGATGCCTGTTCCCGCGTGGCGACGACGAAGCGCTGAACTGCGCCGAAAACGGTGTAGCCGCGCCGCTCGTGGGCATCATCGGCTGCGTTCAGGCAATGGAAGCGTGGAAGCTGATCACCAAAACCGGCGCGCCGCTGACCGGCCACGTGTTGTATCTCGATGCGCTCGCGATGGAGTGGCACAAGTTGCGGTTGCGCCGCAATCCGACCTGTCCGATTCACCACTGATCAGCGCTGCAGACGTTCGCTCAGGCGATCCACCAGCGGCCGTTTGACCGCGTCCACCGAATCCGGTCCGCCCAGATCGGCGAGTTGCGTCACGCTCAGGTCGATCAGACCGCACGGATTGATTCGTCCAAACGGCTCGAGATCCATATTCACGTTCAGCGCCAGGCCGTGATACGAACAGCCGCGCCGGATCCGTAGCCCCAACGACGCGACTTTCGCACCGTCGACGTACACCCCCGGAGCGTCGCGTCGATTGGCCGCTTCGATGCCATATCCGGCAAGCAGCTCGATGATCGAGTTTTCAATGGCCGAAACGAGACCACGCGGAGTGAGTTTCGCGCGCTTCACGTCGATCATGAGATACGCCACGAGCTGGCCGGGGCCGTGATACGTCACCTGGCCACCCCGATCGGATTGCACCACCTCGATCTCGCCCGGCGCCAGCAGATGTTCGGCTCGCCCGGCCTGCCCTTGCGTGAACACCGGCTCGTGTTCGGTCAACCAGATTTCGTCCGGCGTATCGGGTACCCGCCCTGCAGTGAACGCCTGCATCGCCTGGAACACCGGCATGTAGCGGGTGGATCCCAGGTCCTGCACGCGCATCACAACACCAGATGAACCAGCGGATGCGTCTTTAGGGTTTCGTGCAGCTCGCGCAACTGGTCTTCGCCCGTCGCGCGGATGGTGATCGTTACCGAGCAGTACTTGCCGGCGCTGCTCTCGCGCACCTCGACGTGCTCGTCAGTAATTTCCGGCGCGTGCCGACGTACGAGCTCGATCACCTTCAGCGAAAACGATTCGCGATTCTCGCCGACGATCTTCACCGGATAGTCGCACGGGAACTCGATTCGCGGCGCAGCTTCAGTCGAAGGTTCGGTCAACCCAGCAGCTCCCGGAAAAACAGATAAATGCTTTGCCACAGGCGTTTGAACCAGCCCGCTTCTTCCACGGCCGATTGTGCGGTTAAGGGGACCTGCACGACAGCTTTGTCATCGAGCATCACGCGCAGTTCGCCGAACGGATCGCCGATCGCGAACGGCGCTTTCACCACCCGCGCCACATCCGTCTCTGCCTTCAGGTCCGCATAACGGCCCCGCGGAATCGTCACGTAGACGGGCGCCGCAACGCCGAGCTGCACTTCGTTTTCCTGGCCGTACCAGACCTCGGCGGTGCGCAGCATCACGCCGGGCTCGTACAGCTTGTGTGTTTCGAAGAAACGATAGCCATAGGACAGCAGTTTCTGACTCTCGCGCATGCGCGCTTCGTCGCTGTCCGTACCCATCACGACCGAGATCAGCCGCATGCCGTCGCGCAGCGCGCTTGCGATCAGACAGTACCCCGCTTCCGAAGTGTGGCCGGTTTTCACGCCGTCCACCGTGCGGTCGCGCCACAGCAGCCGGTTGCGGTTCGGCTGATCGATGTCGTTGTAACGGAACGACTTCTCGGAGTAGATCGCGTAGTGCGTCGGGTGGTCGTGAATCAGCGCGCGGGCCAGCGTCGAAAGATCGCGCACCGTGCTGTAGTGCTCTGGATCGGGCAGCCCGTCGGAATTCATGAAGTGCGTCCCGAACATGCCGAGCGTTTTTGCTTCCTGGTTCATCAGGTCGACAAATGCGTCTTCGCTGCCGCCGACGTACTCGGCCACCGCGACGGTCGCATCGTTGCCGGACTGGATAATGACACCGCGCAGAAGGTCCTCGAGCTTCACCGTCGTGCCTTCGCGGATGAACATCGCCGACTGCTTCTCTTCCGGTGCGGCGTGTTTCCACGCGTTCACGCTGATCGGCACGTCGTCGGTGAGATGGATGCGGCCCGACTCGATCTCACGCGCGGCGATGTAGCTGGTCATGATCTTCGTCAGGCTCGCTGGCGGCACCCGCTGGTCGACGTTCTTCTCGGCGAGCACGTCGCCGGTGTCGTAGTCGGTCAGGATGTAGGCGCTCGCATTGATCTCCGGCGGCGGCGGAGGCGCTGCGGATGGAACCGGCGCGGGTTCGGCGGCAAAGCCTGAGATCGGCCAAAGGAAAAGCGCGACGATGATCCGTAGTCTGGCGGTCATGATTCTCGTTGGTTAGATCAATGGGACGGAAACGCGGCGGCGATTGTACGTCATTCCCTGACGATCAGCGGCTTGCGGTGCGATGCACCGAAGATCAGCGCCTGCAACCGCGTTGCTTCGCTCATCTGCTCCAATGGGCCGATCCGAACGCGGTAGTAGCCATCGTTCGGCAGCCGCTGAATGTAGACGGAGCTGCCGACGAGTTCGGTCAGGTCGGTACGCAGCCGCTCCGCTCCGGCCGCATCCTTGAACGCGCCGGCTTGCAGAAATATCTGGCCCAGGCCGGGTACCTCCGATTCGGGTGGCACCAATGCCAACGCGTTGGCCGGCGGTGGTGTCCGAGGCGCGGCCGACGACGCTACATTCGGCAGCTGATCGGTGCCGTCGACGAGTTCGACCATCACGCGCGTCGTTCCGCGATCGGCGAAGCCGAGCTTCACTGCGGCGGCGTAAGAGAGATCTATGAGCCGTTCGCTGTGGAACGGTCCCCGATCATTCACGCGGACGATCGCGGTTCGATGGTTGTCGAGATTGGTGACGCGGACATACGACGGTATCGGCAGGCTGCGATGCGCCGCAGTCAGCTTGTACATGTCGTACAACTCCCCACTCGACGTGCGCTGGCCGTGGAATTTCGTGCCGTACCACGACGCCTTGCCGTATTCCTTATAGTTTTCCGGATTCGGCAGCACGTAGTAGGTCTTGCCGAGCACCTCGTACGGGCTTTTGTTGCCGTATTTGCTCCGCGGCTCGGCGCGCGGAACCGGATCCGGCAGATTGCTCAAGTCCGGCGTTCTTCCGATCGGACCGCTATCCACGGTAGGGGTGGTTGGGGCGGTCGAACACGCACCGACGAGCGCTACCAGCGCGGCCAGGAGCGCCAGCCGGCACGCGCGGGCGAACGTCATTGGCTGACCGTCTCCGGAGGTGGTTCAGCTACCGCGACTTCCGATGCACGGCCCGCAATGGCTTGTCCGAGCTGGTGAACGGCGAGCGCGTACATGCTGCTGTGGTTGTACCGGGTAATGACGTAAAAGTTGTGCAAGCCTACCCAATACTCGAGACCAGCGCTGCCATCCATTCGATATAAACCGGCCTCCGCTGCGTCCGGTAGGCCGTTCACCGTCACGCCCAGTGCCCGCAGCTGCCCGACCGTGTACTGCAGGTTCAGACTCTCGTTCGAGATCGCATCGGCCTGCGGCGTGGTGATCGACGCGGGTTCGACGACGTGGCCGTCCGCGGTCCAGCCATGTTTGCGGAAATAGTTCGCGACGCTTCCGATCGCGTCCTTCGGATTGGACCAGATGTTGCGCTTGCCATCGCCGTCGAAATCGACCGCGTAGTTGCGGAAGCTCGATGGGATGAACTGGCCGTATCCCATGGCCCCCGCGTATGAACCCATCAGCGACCGCGGATCCATTCCCTCTTCGCGCGCAAGCAGCAGGAATTCCGTGAGTTCGCCGCGGAAGAAGTCGGCGCGCGGTGGATAGTCGAACGCGAGCGTGGTCAGTGCATCGAGCACGCGATACGTACCGGCGTTGCGACCGTAGCGGGTTTCAACGCCAATGATCGCGACGACGATTTCAGGCGGCACCGAATACTCCTGCTCTGCCTTCGCGAGCGTGGCGGCATTTTCCCGCCAGAACTCGACGCCCTCGGCGATGCGCGAGTCGGTGAGGAAAACGTCGCGGTATTCGGACCACGGCTTGGTCTTTTCTGCGGGGCGGGCGATCGCATCGAGAATGTTCTGCTTGCGCTCGGCTTCTTTGAACAGCTTCGTCAGCTCCTCGCGGTTGAATCCCTGCTGCTGCGAGAGCTGGTCGATGTACGCATCGACGTCGGCGCGACCGCTGAAATCGGATGCCGCGAGGCTGTACAGCGCGTACAGCAACGCGACGGCTACACCGATTCCCGCCGCAATCCGCATGTCGTGCAATCTCCGTGTCACCACCCGCGATGGGTGTAGATCGACATTACGATACCGAATCCCGCGAGCAGGGTGATGGCCGACGTGCCGCCATAACTGACGAGCGGCAACGGTACCCCCACCACCGGCAACAGCCCGGAGACCATCGCGATGTTAACAAATGCGTAGACGAAGAACGTCAGGGTCAATCCGCCTGCTGTCAGACGCCCGAACGTCTGCCGCGCCTGCGTGGCGATGTACAACCCGCGCGCGATGATCACGAGGTACAGCAGCAGCAGCGTGCTCACGCCCACGAGCCCGAGTTCCTCGGCCACCACCGCGATGATGAAATCGGTCTGTCCTTCCGGCAGGAAATCGAGATGCGACTGCGTGCCCTCGAACAACCCTTTCCCGAACACGCCGCCCGAGCCGATGGCCGTGGTCGACTGGATGATGTTCCAACCCGCGCCGAGCGGATCCCGCTCGGGATCGAACAGCGTCAACACACGATCGCGCTGATAGTCGCGCATCACGTACCACAATCCGGGCAGCGCCGCCGCACCCGCGAGCACCGCCAGTCCGATCCAGCGCCACTGCAGCCCGGCGAGCACGATCACCGCGAGCCCCGCCGAGGCAACGAGAATTCCGGTGCCGAGGTCCGGCTGTATCGCAATCAGCGCGGACGGTGCACCGATGATGGCGAGCGCCACCAACAGATTACCGAACGTCGGTGGAAGCGGTCGCTCGTTGAAGTACCACGCCACCATCAGCGGCACAGCAATTCGCATGATCTCCGATGGCTGGAACCGTGGCAGTCCCGGTACTTCGAGCCAGCGCTGCGATCCTTTCACGATCACGCCAAAGAATTCGACCGCAACGAGCAGCACCGTCCCGACGACATACAACAGCGGCGTCCAGCGCAGATATACGCCAGGCTCGAACTGCGCCGCTACGATCATGATGGTCAGCGCGAGCAGTATTCGGATCACCTGTCCGTCGAAGATCGCAATGTCTTTGCCCAGCGCGCTGAACAGCACCACCAGCCCGAACGCGATCACCGCGAGCAGCGCGGCAAGCAGGAGCGGATCGAGGTGCATGTTGTTCAGCCGTCGCACCGCCGGCAGACTGCCGCCGGGCAACGACCGTACGAAGTCGCGGCCGCTCATCTCGTCGCAAGCACCGGCAACAGGTAGGCATCGATGACTTTGCGCGCGACCGGCGCCGCAAACGCGCTACCGCCGCCGCCGTTCTCGACCAGCACGGACACGGCGATCTCCGGCGCATCTGCGGGCGCGAACGCGATGAACCACGCGTGCTTGCGCTGGAACTCGCCGAGTTCCTTCTCGTTGTACGTCTCGCCCTGTTTGATGCCGACCACCTGCGCGGTACCGGACTTTCCGGCCATGCGGTACGGCAGGTCTTTGCCGATGTACGGGAACGCCGTTCCGCTCTGCTGATAGCCGAGGTTGCCGCGATGCACGACCATTTCCATTGCGTCGACGAGGCGTTCCCAGTCGGACGTCGAAACCAGCGTGGTGACGTCGGGCATCGGCGGCGGCGGATCCCACTCGGTCAACGCCTGGTCGCTCGACAGCAGGAGCCGCGGCCGGATCCAGTGGCCACGCTCGGCGATCAGCGCCGCGACGGTGGCGAGTTGCAGTGGTGTCGCGAGCACGTCGCCCTGCCCGACACCCATGTTGACGGTGTCGCCCGGGTACCATGGCTCACCCTTGGCACCGCGCTTCCACACTGGGTCCGGCAACCGCCCCGGCAGCGCGTCGGCCACGTCCACCGTCGTGTTCCTGCCGTAACCGAACTTCGACGCGCACGAGACGAAGTCGTTGATCGCGAGCCGCGAAGCCAGATCGAAAAAATACACGTTCGATGACCGGTAGATCGCTCGCGTCAGGTCGACGATGCCCTGGCCACCGCTGTTGCCCTTGGTCCAGCTCCAGTCCCGATAGATGCGCGCCTGTCCCGGCAGCTTGAAGAAACCGTGGTCCGAAATCGTCCGGTCCCAGTTCGTGGCACCAAGCGACAATCCGCAGATCGCAACCATCGGCTTGAACGTGGAGCCCGGGGCGTATTGGCCGTTGATCGCGCGGTTGAACAGCGGCATCTGCCGGTCCTCGCTCAGCTCCTTGTAGCGCGCCGCGCTGATGCCGGTGACGAACAGATTCGGGTCGTACCCTGGATTGCTGACCATCGCGAGAATGCCGCCGGTGCGCGGATCGATCGCGACTACGGCGCCGCGGCGCTCGCCGAGCGCATCGGTTGCGGCCTGCTGCAACCGCACGTCGAGTTGCAGCGTCAGGTTCTGTCCGGCCACCGGCGGTTGCACGTTCAGCACTTTGCGAACACGTCCGCGCGCGTCGGTTTCCACCTGCTGATAGCCGACCTGCCCATGCAGCGATCGCTCGTACACGCGTTCGACGCCGAGCTTGCCGATGAATTGCGTGGCGCTGTAGCTAACAGGATCGAGCACCTTGAGATCGTCTTCGCTGACGCGCCGCACGGAGCCGATCGCATGTCCCATCAGACTGCCGAGCGGGTAATGGCGCACCAGTTGCGCTTCGACCACCACGCCGGGCAAGCGGAACCGGTTCACCGCCAGCGCGGCGATCTCGTCTTCCGACAGGACCACCTTCAACGGCACCGACTCGAACGGCCGGCGACGTCGTTCGAAGCGTTTCTTGAACGCATCGACGTCGCGGTCGTCGAATTCGACCAGCTTGTGCAGTTCCGCGAGCACGCCGTTCAGATCGGTGATCTGTTCGGCGATCAGCCCAAGCGAGAACACCGGCTGGTTGTCGGCGAGCAGTACGCCGTTGCGGTCGAAGATGAGACCGCGCGGCGGCCCGATCGGCTGTACCTGAATGCGGTTCTGGTCCGCGCGCGTGCGGTATTTTTCGTAATCGGCGACCTGCAGATGGATCATCCTGGCGATCAGCACGAAGATCGCGAGCAGCGCCAGCAGGAACAGTGCGATCACGCGGCTGGTGAAGTCGCGCTGTTCACGATGCGGATCTTTGATGTGGGATGAGGCAACCATCTTCTTTCGTGACTCAAAGAGCGCCGGCGTTTATTCCCGGTGCCTTTTTATTCCCGGTGATAGGGGTGGCCGGTCAGCAGCGTCCAGGCTCGATAGATCTGCTCTGCAACCACGACGCGCACCAGCGCATGCGGCAGTGTAGCTGCAGACAGTGACCATGACTCGCCCGCTCGTGCCATGCACTTGTCCGACAAGCCGTCCGCGCCACCCACCAGCAACACGACGTCGCGGCCGTCGCGCCGCCAGGCCGCCAGTTTCTGCGAAAGCACGACACTACTCCACGCGCTGCCGCGTTCATCCAACGCGATCACACATTCGTCGTGGCTGATCCTGCCGAGCAGGCGTTCACCTTCGTCGTCGATGCAGCGTCGGATGTCGCTCTGGCGGCGCGCCGCTGGAACTTGTTCAAGCACGAGCGCATTGTCCTTCGGTAAACGGCGCGCAAACGTCGCATAGCCCTCTGCGACCCATTCGGGCACTCGGGTACCCACGCACAACAGGCGGATCTTCACCAAACGACCGCGCTAAGTGGCGGTCACGGTCGACTCGGCGCGCGGCACTTCGGACCAGAGTCGCTCCAGGTCGTAGAAGTCGCGGGTCTCCTGCTTCATCACATGCACGACGACGTCGCCGAGATCCACGAGCACCCACTCCATCGTTTCGCGTCCTTCGACGCCGATCGACGGAATACCTTTCTCGTGCGACGACTCGAGCAGATTGTCGACGAGGGCTTTGACGTGTGTGTTGGAGGTTCCGCTGGCGATGACCATATAGTCGGTCACGCTGGTGGCGCGCGATACGTCGAGGGCGACGATTTCTCTTCCTTTGAGGTCTTCCAGCGCGCGTACGACGTGATCGCGCAGCTTGTTCGGTGGCATGTGCTCTGCAGCACTGCGTACTGCTTTCATCAGGCGACTGATGTCATTGGCAGGAGGGTCCTCGGTACAGGTGGTGCTGCTTAATATAGGTCGAGACAGCGGACGGGAGCAATTGCTCGACGTTCTCCCCGCGTTGTAGGCGCATTCGGATGTCGGTCGACGAAACGTTCAGCATCGGCGTATCGACGAACGCAACGCGACCGGCCGGCTCGAGCCGCAACAACGCGACATCGTTCACGCGGTGTGCCGCCGTGAATTCGCGCATGGTGTCGTCGAGTTGCGCATCGTCTCCGGGCCGCTGCAACACGACGAGGTGCGCCAGCGCCGTGAGTTCGCGCCAGCGATACCACGTGGGCAGTCCGCGGTACGCGTCCCTGCCGAGCAACCAGACGATCGGCGCTTGCGCACCGCATTGCGACCGCTCTTCCTCGAGCGTTTCCACAGTGTAGGTCGCGGTGCCGCGCCTGATCTCGCGATCGTCGGCGTGCAGGCGTTCATCGCCCGCTGCCGCGAGTTCGAGCATCGCCCAGCGGTGTCCGATCGATGCAAACGGTTGCGCGCGATGTTTCGGCCTTGCAGCAAGCACCAGGTTGACGCGCTCCAGATCGAGCGCCGCCGCAGCGGACGTGGCCGCGTGCAGATGACCGTTGTGGATGGGGTCGAACGTACCGCCGAGAAAGCCGATCAACGATGCCGGATCTCGCCGTTGCCGAACACGACGAACTTCTGCGTCGTGAGTCCTTCGAGCCCGACGGGACCACGTGCGTGCAGCTTGTCGGTGGAGATGCCGATCTCGGCGCCGAGGCCGAATTCGAATCCATCGGCGAACTGAGTGGAGACGTTCACCATCACCGATGCCGAATCGACTTCGGTGACGAAGCGTCGCGCCCTTGCGTAGTCGTTAGACACGATGACGTCGGTGTGCTGCGACCCATACGTTGCGATGTGATCGATCGCTTCGTCGAGCCCGGCCACGATCCGGATCGACAGGATCGGCGCGAGGTATTCCGCGTGCCAGTCGGATTCGGCCGCAGCGGCAATACCCGGCAACAACACGCGCGTTTTCGCGCAGCCGCGCAGTTCGACACCCGCGCGCTCGAACTGGTGGCGCAGCGACGGCAGCACGCGCGGCGCAATCGATTGCGCGACGAGCAGCGTCTCCATCGCGTTGCACACCGCGTACTTTTCGGTCTTCGAGTTGAATGCGATCTGTACTGCCATGTCCGGGTCGGCGCCGTCGTCGATGTACACGTGACAGATGCCGTCGAGATGTTTGATGACTGGAATCGCCGACTCGGCGCTGACGCGTTCGATGAGGCTCCTGCCGCCACGCGGTATCAGCACGTCGATGTACTGTTTCAACTTCAGCAGCGCGCCGACCGCGGCGCGATCGGTCGTTGCGACGAGTTGCACCGCCGTCACGGGCAGTTGCGCCTCGACCAGCCCTTTCGCGATGGCCGCTGCGATCGCGCTGTTGGTGTGAAACGCCTCCGAGCCGCCGCGCAGAATGCAGGCATTACCCGATTTCAGGCACAACGCCGCGGCATCGGCCGTTACGTTCGGCCGCGACTCGTAAATCATGCCGATGACGCCAAGCGGAACGCGCATGCGGCCCACCTGGATGCCGCTCGGCCGGAATTCGAGATCGGTGATCGCGCCGATCGGATCGGGCAGCGCATCCACCTCTCGGATGCCGTCGATCATCCTGTCGATGCCCCGCTCGTCGAGCACCAGTCGATCGATCAACGGCTGCTCGATCTTCGCCGATTTAGCGCCGGCGAGATCGAGCTCGTTGGCCTCCGCGAGCGCTGCCCGCGCGTCGTTCAACGCCGCGGCGATAGCCTGCAGCCCTCTCGATTTCGCGCCGGTGCCCGCAGCCGCGATCGTCCGCGCGGCGGCGCGTGCATTGCGACCGAGACCGAGCATGTAGGCGTCGATGTCGATCACGGTAGGGGTGGCAGGTGCGTGCGTCGTGCGGGCCATCGCGTTCTAGTTGCGCAGGTTGTTGACGATGCGGGTCAGCTCCGCCAGCCGTTCGCGCGGCAGACTCATCTGCAGCAGACCCTGCTTGATCTCGGGCTCCAGCGGCAACAGTTCCGACAGACGCCACGACACCGAACGCGCGTCGCGATAGTCCACGTCGAGCGCGAGCTTCTGCGCCATCGGGTGTTTCATCAGTTCGCGCAGCATTTCGATCAGCGAGGCGTGCTCCTCGCCGGTTGCCTGCGCGCGCTCCTCCGGCAGGAATTCGACGGTGCCCATCAGCAGGTGGTCGTTCGTCTCCGACGTTTCGAGGATGCGGAATTTCGGACCGCCGCTCGTGATGATGCCGAGCATGCCGTTGTTGAGGGTGTTGAAGTCGACGATCGTTCCATAGGTGCCGACGCTGAAGATGTCCGGCTGCGTCGGATTCTTCCCGAGGCGCGCGTCGGATCCCTCGCGGATCAATACGACACCGAACCCCGACTTCTCCCGCAGACACCGGCTAACCATGGCGGTGTAGCGCGGTTCGAAAATCCGCAGCGGCAGCCGGCCACCGCTGAACAGGACCGTGCCCAGCGGAAACAGCGGGATCACCTTGCGAACGGATGCTTCCGGTTGCATGCGCCACACCATATCACGCACCCGCAGCATCGACATCACCCTGGCGCGCGGCCTGTCGAACGTGCACCTGGGTCGCTAGACTGCAGTCTCCTTCGCGTGCGTGGCACCTCTTTGGATCTGATTCAGGTCATCTCGCTGGCGGTGATGCAGGGGCTGACCGAATTTCTGCCGATCTCGACATCCGCCCATCTGGTGCTTCCGTCGATGCTATTCGGGTGGCCGCCGCAAGGACTGGTGCTCGACGTCGCGATGCACGCCGGATCGCTCGCGGCGGTGCTGGTCTACTTCCGGCACGATGTGGTGCATTTCGGCGCCGGATTGTGGAAGTGGTTCCGCGAAGATCAGGCGGACGTTTACGTGAGATTGATGGCGCAGGTGCTGACGGCCACGCTGCCGATCGTCGCGCTGGGGATCCTGCTGCGCGACTGGATCGAACCGAATCCGCGCCCGCTGTTCCTGATCGCCGCCACGACCGCCGGATTCGGTCTGCTGCTGTGGGTGGCCGATACGCGCGTACCGCGCTCCGGCAGCACCGAGTTCGAAGTGTCGTGGCGCGACGCGCTGCTGATCGGCTGCCTGCAAATGCTGGCGATCGTGCCGGGCACGTCGCGATCGGGCATCACGATCACGGCCGGACTGCTGCTCGGCCTGTCGCGCGAAGCGGCTTCGCGCTTCGCGTTCCTGCTGGCGATTCCGACCATTCTCGGCACGACGACGCTCGGCACGATCGGCGCAGTTCGACTTCACTCTGCGGTGGCCTGGAACGAGACCCTGATCGGTTTCTCGCTGTCGGCAGTCACGTCGTACCTGTCGATCCACTACTTCCTGAAGTGGATCGAGCGCACCGGCATGGCACCGTATGTTGCATACCTGCTCGCGCTCGGTGCCGGCCTGCTGATCGTCGGTCTGTATCGGAGCTGAACAGCCGGCTACCGCGCGACCACGCTAGAACGGGATGTCGTCGTCGATGTCGTCGCCGAAGTCGCTCGTGCTCGAGTCGTATCGATCCGCGCCCTGCGGCTCGGCCGCCCGCTTGTCGCCGCGCGTCGCCTGATTGCGCGGCGCATTGCCGGCGCCGGCCTGCCGCATCGGCGGACCGTCGCCCGTTTCGCCACCGCCGCGGCTATCGAGCATCTGCATGTCGTTGGCGACGATTTCGGTCGAGTAGCGGTCGTTGCCGTCTTTGTCCTGCCATTTGCGCGTCTGCAAGCGGCCTTCGATGTAAACCTTGCTGCCTTTACGCAGGTACTCGCCGGCGATTTCGCCGAGCCGCGCGAAGCACACGACCGAATGCCATTCGGTGCGCTCCTGTTGCTCGCCGGTCTGCTTGTCCTTCCACGACTCGGCCGTTGCAAGGCGCAGGTTCGTCACCGCCGAACCGCCTTGTGTGTACCGAGTCTCCGGGTCGCGCCCCAGATTTCCGATCAGGATGACTTTGTTGATGCCGCGCGCCATGTCAGTTCTCGTGTGCCGATGGTCGTGAGACGCGGCAGCATATCGCATCGTCCCCTCGAAAACACACGGCGTGCGGCGCTGTCAGGAGTGAGTGACCCGCGCCTTGCGGCGCGCGAGTGTACCGCGTATTTTTTCTCGTTTTCGCCGCGCGGAAGTGTCAGTGGACGAGATCACGCTGCGTGGGGCCCGCACCCACAATCTGAAGAATTTCGACCTGACGATTCCACGGGACAAGCTCGTCGTGGTGACCGGCCTGTCCGGCTCCGGCAAGTCGTCGCTCGCGTTCGATACGCTGTACGCGGAGGGTCAGCGCCGCTACGTCGAATCGTTGTCCGCCTATGCGCGGCAATTTCTGTCGATGATGGAAAAGCCGGACATCGATCACATCGAAGGGCTCTCGCCGGCGATCTCGATCGAACAGAAATCCACCTCGCACAACCCGCGCTCCACCGTCGGCACGATCACCGAGATCTACGACTACCTGAGGTTGCTGTTCGCGCGCGTCGGCGAGCCACGCTGCCCGAATCACGGGCAACCGCTCGCTGCGCAAACCGTCAGCCAGATGGTGGATCAGGTGCTCGAGTTGCCGGGCGACGCGCGCATCATGGTGCTGGCGCCGGTGATTTCCGATCGAAAAGGCGAACACCAGCACGTGTTCCGCGAACTGGTCGCCAACGGTTTCATCCGGGCGCGGGTCGACGGCATAGTCACCGATCTCGACCACCCACCGACGCTCGACAAGAACAAGAAGCACACGATCGAAGCGGTGATCGACCGGTTGCGAGTTCGCGACGACGCGCAGCAGCGCCTCGCCGAATCGTTCGAAACCGCGATCTCGCTCGCCGACGGCGTTGCGAAAGTCTCCTTCATCGACGACGAGAAGGCGAAAGATCTCGTGTTCTCCGCACGCTTCGCCTGTCCGCACTGCGGCTACAGCATCAACGAACTCGAACCGCGCATGTTCTCGTTCAACAACCCGGCCGGCGCGTGCCCCGAGTGCGACGGTCTCGGCGTGAAGCAGTTCTTCGATGCCGAACTCGTCGTCGCCGATCCGGATCTGTCGCTGGCCGAAGGCGCGATCCGCGGCTGGGACCGACGTAACGTCTACTACTTCCACATGCTCGCATCGTTGGCGAAACACTACGAATTCGACGTGGACGCCCCGTTCGGTTCACTGAAGAAAAAGCAGCGCGACGCGATCCTGAATGGCAGCGGACAGGAGCGAATCGACTTCAGCTACGTGAACGATCGCGGCGACGTCATCCAGCGTCGCCACCGCTTCGAAGGCGTGGTGCCGAACATGGAGCGGCGATACCGTGAAACCGACTCCACGATGGTGCGCGAGAATCTCGCGCGGTACCTGACCGTACGCGAATGCCCGGCCTGCGGCGGCACGCGACTCAAGGAAGAGTCGCGCAACGTCTACATCGGCGAAACGACGCTTCCGGATCTCACCGATCGATCCGTCGAAGACGCGTTCGGTTATTTCTCCGGGCTGAAACTCGGCGGACGCCGCGGTGAGATCGCCGACAAGATCCTGAAAGAGATCTGCGCGCGGCTGCAGTTCCTCAACGACGTGGGGCTGAACTACCTGACGCTGAACCGCAGCGCCGACACGCTGTCGGGCGGCGAAGCGCAGCGCATCCGGCTCGCCAGTCAGATCGGCGCCGGTCTCGTCGGTGTGATGTACATCCTCGACGAACCCTCCATCGGCTTGCACCAGCGCGACAACGCGCGACTGCTGCGCACGCTCATTCACCTGCGCGACCTCGGCAATACGGTGATCGTGGTGGAACACGACGAGGAAGCAATTCGCCGCGCCGATCACATCATCGACATCGGGCCTGGCGCCGGGGTGCACGGCGGTGAGGTCGTTGCGCAAGGCAAACTGCAGGACATCCTGAAGTCGAGGCGCTCGATCACCGGACAATACCTTTCAGGCAAGCAGAAGATCGAGGTGCCGAAAACGCGCCGCCCGGTGGATCCGTCGAAGGTCATTCGCGTGCGCGGCGCGCGTGGCAACAACCTGAAGAATCTCACGGTCGACATTCCATTCGGATTGTTCACGTGCGTGACCGGTGTTTCGGGATCCGGCAAGTCGACCTTGATCAATCACACGCTGATGCCGATCGCGGCGCGCGTGCTGAACAAAGCGACCACGCCGACTGCGGCGGTTCACGACGGCATCGACGGGCTGAATCTGGTGGACAAGGTGGTCGACATCGATCAGAGCCCGATCGGCCGCACGCCGCGCTCGAACCCCGCCACGTACACCGGCCTGTTCACGCCGATCCGCGAACTGTTCGCGCAGACGCAGGAAGCGCGCAGCCGCGGTTATCAGGCCGGACGTTTCAGCTTCAACGTGAAAGGCGGCCGTTGCGAAGCGTGTCAGGGTGACGGCCTGATCAAAGTAGAGATGCACTTCCTGCCGGACATCTACGTACCGTGCGACGTGTGCAAGAGCAAGCGCTACAACCGCGAAACGCTCGACGTACGGTACAAAGACAAGAACATCAGCGAAGTGCTGGAGATGACCGTCGAGGAAGCGCGCGAGTTCTTCGACGCAGTGCCGATGCTCGCACGCAAGCTGCAGACGATCGTCGACGTGGGCCTCTCGTACATCCGGCTCGGACAGAGCGCGACGACCTTATCGGGGGGCGAAGCGCAACGCGTGAAGTTGTCGCGCGAGCTCGGCAAGCGTGACACGGGGCAGACGCTGTACATCCTCGACGAGCCGACCACCGGGCTGCATTTTCACGACATCAAACAACTGCTCGAAGTGCTGCATCGGTTGCGCGACGACGGCAACACGATCGTCGTGATCGAGCACAACCTCGACGTCATCAAGACTGCCGACTGGATCATCGACCTCGGTCCGGAAGGCGGCGGTGGCGGCGGCGAAATCATCGCCACCGGCACGCCGGAACAACTCGCGAAACACAAGAAGTCGTATACAGGGAAATTTTTGAAGGCGATGTTGTAGGGCGCAGCTCAGCGTGCGTACAAGCGCACCGTCGCAAACTTCGGTGACCTGTACCAGAAGTCGACTTTGCGGACCACGTGGTCCTTCCCGGTCACCGCAATCTCGGGCGTAAAGTCACCGGGCTTCAGTGTCTTGCCTTTCAGATCGACCGCCTTCTGCGAACCGTGCGCGAACGTGACCACGAGGCGATCGAGGACGACTGCACTACCCTCCACTTCGAGTCGAAGGCTCACGAACGATCCGCGCGCCGACGGCAGGCGAATCTCTTCATGCTGGGCGGCCGTCGCATTTGCCGGCGTCGCCGCCACGGACGTCGATGCGAGCAGATGCCAGACTTCCGCGGCGTACGCCGTCGTTGCGCCGAATAACGCCAGAAACAGTGCGGTCGGAATGAGTCGTTGTACGCGCAATTCGATGGCTGACCGTTCGATCGTTCGCGCATATCTTACGCGACCATCGACGGGATACGTTGCGCTGCTCGACATCACCCCAACGAATCGGCAAAGCCCCTGATGTCGCGGATCGTCGCCGCATACACCTCCGGCATCGCGCCGCGGAAGATGCAGTCGCCGGCATGACACGTGCCGTTGACGGTGCGGCTGATCGCGCTGACGCCGGCGTCGAGCAACTTGCGGTAGTAGCGCAGCCCCTCGTCGCGCAGCGGATCGAGCTGGTTCACCGAGATGACGTGCGGCGGCAGACCGCGCAGGTCGGCCGTGGTCGCGTGATACGGCCACGCCAGCGGATTGGTCGCATTCGCACCCGTTGGATCGTATGCGCGAACGAGGATCGCCATCAGCGCGCAGCCGATGAAGTAGTCGTCGTTCTCCTGCAGCGACATCAGTTCGCGCGGCTTCTGCGCATATCCACCGTAGATGTACGGACACTGCGCGTACACGCCGTCGATCTGCGCGATGCGGCCGTCGCGCTTCGCCTTCAGCGTCGTCGCGAGCGTGAGGTTGCCGCCGCCGGACTCACCGGAGACGATCAATTTCGAGATCCCCAGTCGCGCTTTGTTATCAGTCACCCACTGCAGCGCACTGGCGCAGTCGTTCAATCCCGCAGGAAACGGATGCGATCCGAGTTTGCCAGCGCCGTTTCGGAACTCGACGCCGACGACCACCATGCCGGCCGCTGCGAGTTCGTCGCGCCAGCGCACGTACTGTGCGTCTGCGGCCGCGCCGATGACCATGCCCCCGCCGTGAAGATGCAGCATGCCCGGCGCCGGAGCGCGCGCCGACGTCGGTCGATGGATGAACAATTTGATCGGGTTGCCGTCCACGCCGCGGATGGTTTCGGTCGTCGACGTCACACCGGTCACCGGCGGCAGCGACGCGATCAACGCTTCGAACGCGCCGCCGAATCCGGCTTCGGCTTCTGCCGCGAATGCACGCAGTTGCTCGAGCGGCGCGCTGGCATCGATCGGCGCCGGCGGACCGGCGACGTCGAGACCGAGCGCCGCCATCGCTGTAATCATCCGCGGATCGGCCCGCGGGTCGTCGCGCAGTTGCATGGCGGGTGTGCCGAGCCGGCCGGGGAGAATCGGGAGGGCTGCTTGCGTCATTCGTCTTTTCCTCTTCGGGCTCGTCTCGATGATGTTGCCGAGGATCGTTCATCGGGTGCGGTTCTGTCGAGGCGCGG
>DATJGR010000238.1:0-8128 GCA_035494855.1 Pseudomonadales bacterium
CGCGGCCACAAAGGTCAGAAGGCGCGCAAGAGCGGTAATCCGAAGCCCGGGTTCGAAGGCGGCCAGATGCCGTTGCAGCGTCGCGTGCCGAAGTTCGGCTTCCGGTCGCGCGTTGCGTTGGTGACCGCCGAGGTGCGTCTGGGTGAACTGGCGAGCGTCGGTGAGAACGTCATCGATCTGGCCGCACTGAAGGCCGCCAACCTGGTCAACAAAGGGGCGAAGCGCGCCCGCATCATGCTGTCGGGATCGATCGACAGAGCCGTCACGGTGAAAGGTATCAAAATCACGAAAGGCGCTCGGGCAGCGATCGAAGCAGCCGGAGGCAAGGTAGAAGACTGATGGCCGTTCAGGGACAGAAACTGGCAGGCGTTCAGGCGGGGCTCACGGAGCTCCGCAACCGTCTGCTGTTCGTCCTGGTCGCGCTGATCATTTCCCGCGTCGGAAGCCACATACCGGTGCCGGGCATCAACCCGGATCGTCTGCGCCAGCTGTTCGAGCAGAATCAGGGTGGCATCCTCGATCTGTTCAACATGTTCTCGGGCGGCGCGTTGCACCGCATGAGCATCCTCGCGCTCGGCGTCATGCCGTACATCACGTCGAGCATCATCATGAACCTTCTGACGATGATGCATCCGCCGCTGCAGCAGTTGCGCAAGGAAGGCGAAGCCGGTCGGCGCAAGATCACCCAGTACACTCGCTATGGAACGTTGCTGGTGGCGCTCATTCAGGGCTCGGCGCTCGCCGCCACGCTCGCGAACCAGGGGCTCGCGTTCAGCCCGAGCTTCGCGTTCCACTTCGTCGCGATCACGGTACTCGTCACCGGCGCGCTGTTCATGATGTGGCTCGGCGAGCAGATCACCGAACGCGGCGTCGGCAACGGTATTTCGCTGCTGATTTTCTCGAACATCGTCGCCGGGTTTCCGGCGGCCATCGGCCGCTCGTTCGAAGCGGCACGTCAGGGCGACATCAACATCGTCGCGCTGCTTGCAATCGGCGTGTTCGCCATCATTGTCGTCGCCTTCGTGGTGTTCATCGAACGCGGCCAGCGGCGCATCACAGTCAACTACGCCAAGCGCCAGCAGGGACGCCGCGTGTATCAGGCGCAATCGAGCCATCTGCCGCTCAAAGTGAACATGGCCGGCGTGATTCCGGCGATCTTCGCGTCGAGCCTTCTGCTCGCACCGTCGTCGCTGGCGCAATGGTTCGGCCAGACGAAAGGCATGGAATGGCTGCAGGAAGTGTCGCTGGTGCTGTCCCCCGGCCAGCCGCTCTACATCCTGATGTTCGCGGGCGGCATCGTGTTCTTCAGTTTCTTCTATACGGCGATCGTGTTCGACCCGAAGGACGTTGCCGACAACCTGCAGCGGCAGGGCGCATACGTGCCGGGCATCCGACCGGGGCAGCACACGGCGAAGTACATCGACGACGTGATTACGCGCCTGACCACTTTCGGCGCGCTCTACGTGACGCTCGTGTGTCTGCTGCCGGAATTCATGGTGGTGTTCTTCAAGGTCACGTTCCAGCTCGGCGGCACGGCCCTGTTGATCGTAGTGGTCGTCGCGATGGACTTCATGGCACAGGTGCAGGCGCATCTGATGTCGAGCCAATACGCGAAGCTGATGGAAAAGTCGAATCTGAAGAATTATGGGCGCGGTCGCCGATAGGCGTGCGCCGGGTACAACGAGGTAATCCAGGTGAAAGTCAGAGCATCGGTCAGGAAACTGTGCCGCAACTGCAAGATCGTACGGCGCAAGCGCGTCGTTCGGGTGATCTGCACGGCCGAAGCGCGCCACAAGCAACGTCAAGGCTGAAGCGCGCTTGCGCGCCGGTATGGATCAAAGTGGTAGGTCAGTTGAATAGAGTCGGTTCACCCGCTAAACTTCGCGCCCTTTTTGCGCCGGGTTCGCGCGTGCCGGCTCCATTTCGAGCAAGTCGAGCAGGGTTTTACGGAGCTAATTGAATGGCGCGAATCGCCGGAATCAACGTCCCAGACAACAAACACGCGGTCATTTCGCTGACCTACATCTACGGCATCGGTCGTACGACGGCCAAGAAGATCTGCGAAGCGGCCGGCGTCAATCCGAGTGCGAAAGTACAGGATCTTTCCGAAGCCGATCTGGACGCGATCCGCGGCGAAATCGGCAAGATCACCGTCGAGGGTGACCTGCGGCGCGAGATTTCGATGAGCATCAAGCGGCTGATGGACCTCGGCTGTTACCGAGGCATCCGCCACCGCCGCGGTCTGCCGCTGCGAGGCCAGCGCACGCGCACGAACGCCCGCACGCGGAAAGGTCCACGCCGCCCGATCAGGAAATAGAGAGCACTCATGGCAGAACAACCGGCACGAAAGAAAGCCAAGCGCGTCGTCGTGGACGGCGTTGCTCACATTCAGGCGTCGTTCAACAACACGATGATCACCATCACCGATCGTCAAGGAAACGCGTTGTGCTGGGCCACGTCGGGTGCAACCGGCTTCCGCGGTTCGCGCAAGAGCACGCCGTTCGCTGCGCAGGTTGCCGCCGAGCGCGTTGCGAATGCGGCGCAGGAATACGGCATGAAGAGCGTGGACGTGTTCGTGAAAGGCCCCGGCCCCGGACGTGAATCGGCGGTGCGTTCGCTGAATGCATCGGGCCTGCGGATCAACAGCATTGCCGACGTTACACCGATCCCGCACAACGGGTGTCGGCCGCCTAAAAAGCGACGCGTCTAGGAATCAGGAGAGAACGATGGCCCGTTATCTAGGCCCCAAACTGAAACTGTCGCGTCGCGAAGGAACGGATCTGTTCCTGAAGAGCGGCGTGCGACCGCTCGATTCGAAGTGCAAGGCGGAGACGGTACCCGGACAGCATGGCGCGCGTCGCGCACGGTTGTCGGACTACGCAGTCCAGTTGCGCGAGAAGCAGAAGGTGCGCCGTCTGTACGGGGTGCTCGAGCGCCAGTTCCGCAACTACTACAAATCGGCCGAAGGGCAGAAAGGCGCCACCGGCGAAAACCTTCTCATGAACCTCGAGGCGCGCCTCGACAACGTCGTTTATCGGATGGGTTTCGGCAGCACGCGGGCGGAATCACGCCAGCTGGTCACGCATAAAGCGATCCTCGTGAACGGCAAGGCGGTCAACATTCCGAGTTACCAGGTGGAACCGGAAGACGTCATCGCCGTGCGTGAGAAAGCGCGCGGCCAATTGCGTATTCAGGCAGCCCTCGAGCTGGCGGTGCAACGCGGCTCGATCGATTGGGTAGAAGTCGACGCGACGAAGATGCAAGGCACTTTCAAGCGCTTGCCCGATCGCGGCGAACTGCCGAGTGAGATCAACGAGAATCTCATTGTCGAGTTGTACTCCAAGTAACAGGCTTGACGAAGATTTAAGGAAAGGAGATGGGATCAATGGCACAGTCGGTGAATGAATTCCTGACGCCCCGTCATATCGATGTACAAGAGCTCGGACCGACACGCGCTCGCGTGACGCTCGAGCCGCTCGAGCGCGGCTTCGGTCACACGTTGGGCAATACGTTGCGGCGCATTCTGCTGTCGTCCATGCCCGGGTGCGCGATCACGGAAGTGCAGATCGACAACGTTCTGCACGAGTACAGCGCCATGGAGGGTGTACAAGAGGACGTGATCGACATTCTGCTGAACCTCAAAGGCGTCAGCGTATTGCTGCATAACGCCGACGAAGCGGTCATCACGCTGTCGAAGAAAGGTGGCGGCCCTGTCACTGCCGGCGACTTCCAGCTGACGCAGGATGTCGAAATCGTCAATCCGGATCACCTCATCTGCACGCTGAACGAAAACGGCGCGATCAAGATGGAAGTGAAGATCAATCGCGGCCGCGGCTACGAGCCCGCAGAGAACCGCGAGGAAATCGATGAGGAAGAATCGCGCGCGATCGGCGTGCTTCGCCTCGATGCGACGTTCAGCCCGATGCGTCGTGTTTCGTACACCGTCGAGAACGCGCGTGTAGAACAACGCACCAACCTCGACAAGCTGATCCTCGATCTTGAAACGAACGGTACCATCGACCCGGAAGAAGCGATCCGTCGCGCCGCGACGATTCTGCAGCAGCAGCTTGCCGTGTTCGTCGATCTCGAAAGCGAAGGCGAACCGGAAGCGGTCGAGAAGCACGACGAGATCGACCCGATCCTGATGCGTCCGGTGGACGACCTCGAACTGACGGTGCGTTCGGCGAACTGTCTCAAGGCCGAGAACATCTACTACATCGGCGACCTGATCCAGCGCACCGAAGTCGAGTTGCTGAAGACGCCGAACCTCGGCAAGAAGTCGCTGACGGAGATCAAGGACGTGCTCGCGTCTCGCGGACTGTCGCTCGGCATGCGTCTCGAAAACTGGCCGCCGTCGGGTCTGCGCGACGACAAAGTCGCCTGATTCGAGCCGCGGGCGAAGCACGAACAACAGGAAGTCAGGTAAATGCGCCATCGTAAGAGTGGACGTCACTTCAACATGCCGGGCGCGCATCGCGATTCGATGCTGCGCAATCTGGCAGTTTCGCTGATCGAACACGAGCTGATCAAAACGACGTTGCCGCGCGCCAAGGAATTGCGTCGCGTCGCCGAACCGCTCATCACGATGGCGAAAGAAGATTCGGTGGCGAACCGCCGGCTGATCTTCAATCGCACGCGCAGTGATCGCACTGTCGGCAAGCTGTTCAACGAACTCGGTCCGCGCTACCAGGGTCGTCCCGGCGGCTACACGCGGATTCTGAAGTGCGGGTACCGACACGGCGACAATGCGCCGATGGCTTATATCGAACTGGTGGACCGTCCGGTGGCGGCGGAAGACGCATCCGACGACTCGGCGGACGATTCACAGGACTGACGGCGTCCTGAAAAGATGAGCAAGAGCCGGACATCGTCCGGCTTTTTGCTTTTGGCAGCAGCAGTTTTCGGAGACATCAGATGACTAACAGTTTCATTCCGCCGCAGCGAACGCTGATGGGTCCAGGTCCGTCGGACGTCAGTTCGCGCGTGCTGGCGGCGCTGGCGCGACCGACGATCGGCCACCTCGATCCGGAATTCGTCCGCATGATGGATGAAGTGAAGGCGATGCTGCAGAACGCCTTTCGCACGCGCAATGCGATGACGATGCCGGTGTCGGCGCCGGGTTCTGCCGGAATGGAAACGTGCTTCGTGAACCTGATCGAGCCGGGCGACAAGGTGATCGTGTGCGTGAACGGCGTGTTCGGCGGGCGAATGAAGGAAAACGTCCGACGCATCGGCGGCGAAGTGGTGCTCGTCGAAGACGCGTGGGGTGCACCGGTGGACCCGAACAAGGTCAGTGAGGCGCTCGCGAAGCACCCGGATGCGAAGATCGTCGCATTCGTGCACGCCGAAACCTCGACCGGCGCGCGATCCGACGCGCAAACGCTGTGCCGGATTGCCCGAGAGCACGACTGCCTGTCGATCGTCGATGCGGTGACCTCGCTCGGGGGCGTTCCGCTCGAAGTCGATGCATGGGGTGCCGACGCGGTGTATTCCGGCACGCAGAAATGTCTGTCGTGTCCACCCGGGATTTCGCCGGTGACGATGAGTCCGCGCGCGGTGGAGGCGATCCGCAAGCGCAACGCGCCCGTGCAGAGCTGGTTTCTCGATCTGAACCTCGTCATGGCGTACTGGGGCGGCGAAGGCGCGCGCGTGTATCACCACACCGCGCCGGTGAACGCGCTCTACGGTCTGCACGAGGCGCTGGTGATGCTCGAGGAGGAAGGGCTCGAGAACGCCTGGGCGCGCCACGCGCGCGAACATGCGGCGCTGCGCGCTGGCGTCGAGGCGATCGGTTTGCAGTTCTTCGTCGACGCACAGTCGCGGTTGCCGCAGCTGAACTCGATCGTTGTGCCCGACGGTATCGTCGAAGCGGACGTGCGGCGCGCGCTGCTGAACGACTTCGATCTCGAGATCGGCGCGGGGCTCGGCGCGCTGGCTGGCAAAGTATGGCGTGTGGGCCTCATGGGGCAGAGCGCGTGCCGGCGCAACGTGTTGTACTTCCTCAGCGCGATGGAAGCGATTCTCGGTCGCAGCGGCGCCGTCGCGGCGGCGCGCGCCGCGGCGTAACGCAGCGACAGCAGCAAGGTCGCCTCAGCGGGGCCGTCAGCCCCACGGAAAGTCGGATGCACGTTTTGCAACGTCTCCTCGCGGTACCGGGCTTGCCCCCGGCGGTCGCGCGCAGCTTCCGGGCCGAGCAGCTCACCGAATGCACGCTGCCCGTTGCGCTGAGTTTGATCGAAGGCGGCTTCGCCGCCGTGGTGGCGGCGAAGACGTTCGATGTCGAGCCGTGGCTGCTTGCCGTGATTTCCGCATCGCCGATGTTCGGCAACCTGTCGAGCTTCGTCTGGAATCGCATTGCGAGCGCACGCTCGAAAGTGCCGATGGTGGTCACGCTGCAGGGGATGGTGCTCGCGTGCGTGTTTGCGGTGGCGCTGAGCCCGCGCTCCGCCGTCGGCGCGACGGTGCTGGTGTGCAGCGTCATCCTCGGCCGGCTATTGATTGCGGGCGTCATCACCGCGCGCAGCGTGACGTGGAGCCTCAACTACGGCCGTCACCTGCGCGCACGCGTGACCAGCCGGCTGCAGGTGCTGTCCAGTCTGATCACGGTGCTGACGACGAGCCTCGCGGGGATGATCCTCGATGCGCATCCGGAGAACTACCGCTGGCTCTATGGCGTGGGCGCGCTCATCGGAACGATCGGCGTCTGGTCGTTCTCGCGCGTAACGGTGCAGGGCGAACTGCGTCATCGCGTGCTCGAACGACAGAGCGACAACAATCAGGACGGACGCAACGGTTTCGTCCAGATCCTGCGCGCAGACCGGAAGTACGCGCGTTATCAGCTGCACCAGTTCACCTCCGGCGTTGCGGCGATGATGCTGGAGCCAGCGCTCGTCTATCTCGTCTCGAAACAGCTGGGCGCGAGCTATGTCGTCAGCATCGGCATCATCATGATCATTCCGTTCGCGATGAATCTGATCACGTTGCCGTTGTGGGGTCGTTACCTCGATCGCGTGCACGTCGCCGAATTCCGCGCGCGGCAGAACGCGATGTGGGTGCTCGGCGTGCTGATCATGTTCTGGGGCGCGTTTACCGGGTCGCTCGCGTGGATTGCAGCCGGCCGGCTCGTGAACGGCATCGTCAACGGGGGCGGATCGCTCGCATGGCAACTCGGGCACAACGACTTTGCGCCGCGCGATCAACTCGCCGCGTACATGGGCATTCACGTGACGCTCACCGGCGTGCGCGGCGCGTTCGCGCCCTTCCTCGGGATGGCGCTGTATCTCGGATGGAGCCAGGGCGCGGTATTGCCTGAGGTGCAGGGGCTCGGCCCGTACCTGTTCATCGTATCCGCGCTGCTGGGCGTGCTGGCGTGGCGCGGTTTCAACACGCTGCGTCACGAAGTCCGCATGGACATACGGCAGGCATAGAATGCCGATCATGCACGCCGCAAAACCGCTGTTCTCATATCGCAAATTCTGGGCGCACCGCTTCGGTACAGCGCCGTTTCTGCCGACCACCGCAGAAGAGATGGAAGCGCTCGGCTGGGACTCGTGCGACGTGGTCATCGTCACCGGCGACGCGTACGTCGACCATCCGAGCTTCGGCATGGCGATCGTCGGCCGAATGCTCGAAGCGCAGGGATTTCGCGTCGGCGTCATCGCGCAGCCGGACTGGCGGAGCGCTGACGACTTCGCGCGGCTCGGCCGACCGAATCTGTTCTTCGGTGTCACCGCGGGCAACATGGACTCGATGGTGAACCGGTACACGGCGGATCGGCGCATCCGCAGCGACGATGCATACACGCCCGGCGGCAAAGCCGGTAGCCGACCCGATCGCAGCGTGATCGTCTACGCGCAACGCGCGCGCGAAGCGTTCAACGACGTGCCGATCGTCATCGGCGGCATCGAAGGGAGCCTGCGTCGCATCGCGCACTTCGACTACTGGTCGGAGAAAGTCAGACGCTCGGTACTGCTCGATGCAAAAGCCGACATGCTGCTGTACGGCAACGCCGAACGCGCGCTGGCGGAAGTGGCGCATCGTTTGGCGGCCGGCGACGCGATCGATACGATCGACGACGTGCGTGGCACGGTGTTCGTGCGCGATCGGGCCCCTGACGGCTGGATCGAGG
>DATJGR010000239.1:0-2888 GCA_035494855.1 Pseudomonadales bacterium
CGAACCATCTTCGAACAGCGACACCCGTATTTCGCGCGCGTGCCCGGCGAGCGCTTCGTCGACGCTGTTGTCGACCACTTCCTGAACGAGGTGATTGGGGCGCGACGTGTCGGTGTACATTCCCGGTCGCTTTCGCACCGGCTCCAGGCCCGACAGCACCTGAATGGATTCAGCCGAGTATTTCGATTCCGCCATGTGACTTCGCCGCGTCCTGCGTCTAGGGGTTTTTCTTGAATCCCGAAAGGTCGATTGTCACCGCAAACTCGGTCGCGCGACCCACGCGGGTCGTGAGGGTACCGTCCGAACCGAGATCGAGCCAGCGCCAGCCGGGCGGTGTCGCGTCAACCGAGAAGCGCTCGGTGCCCGGGACGAACTGAAAACAGGTCGACGGCGTTGTCAGAACGCGCACACCACGATGCGTCGTTGCCGTCTCGTGATGCACGTGCCCGCACACGTACGCTTTCACTGGCGCGGCATCGGCCAGCAGGTCGAGCAACGCAGTGCCATTCGCGATCGCGCCGCCGTCGAGCCATGGCGTGCCGAGCGGAAACGGCGGATGGTGACCGGCGACGATCACGAATCGCGCCTCGGTGCGCGCAAGCAACGTGCGCAGGCGTTCGAGTTCCGCGGCGGCGACATGGCCGCCCTCGGCCCCGTCTACGTGCGTGTCGAGCGCGATGACCTGCCATTCGCCGAGCCGCAATTCGCGCACGTCGGGGCGCTGCCGATCGAGCGGCGCCGCGAGGTCGTGGTTGCCCGGCAGCCATAACGTCGGACCTCGATGATGCGCCGCGATCGAAGCGCGCACCTTCGCGTACGTCGGCTCCAACGCATCGTGTGCGATATCGCCCGTCACGAGCAGCGCGTCTGCCACACGTTCGGACAACGCCGCGCGCAGAACCGCATCGAGGCTCGCTCCGGTGTCGACGCCCAGCAGCCGCGCATTCTCGGCCGCCAGCAGATGCAAGTCGGTGATCTGGAGAAGGGAGAACGAACCGCTAACCATCAACCTCAGCCGCCGCCGGCCACCACCGCCTCGTCTTCGGCGAAGCCGTGATAGAGACAAGCAGACAGGTATTCGGCGAGGAAACGATTGATCTGCGCCTTTTCGTCGCGCTGGCGCATCTCACCGTTCGGATAGCTGTAGACCGGATGGAATCGTCGGCCGTTCTGGAACTCGACCACTTCGGCAGATCGCGCGTCGTGGTACATCCGCACCGTAAGCCGCGGCGCCGGGAGGTGGAACGCAAGACCTTCCATCCACGGATGCTGCGACACTTCGATCAGCGACGTATACGGACATCGTTCGAGCAACCGGATGCGTACCGACACACGTCGATCAGCGAGCATCAGCACGAGCACGCGTTCTTCGCGATCGTCGAGATCCGGAGCGAGCTTGGTGAGGCGCAAGTAGTTTGCGTCGCACTCTGCCATATGCGCCGAAAGATCGATTCGATAACGTTGCGTTGCCACGATTTAGCGTTGCTGAGTCGACTGCATGAGCGGGTCATTCTAACCGTGCACCGGGCAATGTCGAGCCGAGCACGCCTCACTCTGTGGCCTCGCTCGAATGAGTATCTGCTAAACTCCGCCGTCGTTTTACGGGGCTCAACATGGGGAAACTCTCGTACGTCATCGCTATGGCCGCGCTCGGTCTGGCGACGAACGCATTCGCTGTAAACGTCGCCGACGTGTATCAGGCCGCGGTGGAAAACGATCCGGTACTCGGCGCTGCCAAGCAGGACTATGCCGCGCGCGAGGAAGTCGTTCCCCAGACGCGCGCGGGCCTGCTGCCGAGCATCAGCCTGAACGGATCGACGGCGTACGATCGGCTCGAGTATCCCAACGGGCAGTTCATCGACACCAATCCCGCGAGCCCGAATTTCGGGCAGCTGCGCGGCATTCCGGGCCAGGAGTTCAATACGCACGCGTGGCAGGCGCAGCTCGTGCAGCCGATCATCGACGTTGCGGCTTACTACACGTACAAGAGCGCGCAGGCACTGAAGGCGCAGGCCAAGCAGGACTACGTCGGCTCGGAGCAGAATCTGATCGTTCGCACTATCGGCGCATACCTCGACGTGTTGCGCAGCCAGGCGGTGCTCGACTCGACCAGCGCCGAAGAAGCGGCTGTGAAGCGTCAGCAGGAACAGGTGCAGCAGCGCTTCGACGTGGGCCTCGTCGCCATTACGGATGTGTTGGACGCAACCGCCGCGTACGACAACGTCGTGGTGCGCCGCATTCAGGCCGAGCGCGATCAGGGCATCCAGTTCGAGACGTTGTCCACGCTAACCGGCGAATCGTACGAACAGGTCGACCAGATCTCGACGAACCTGCCGATCATCAATCCGCCATCGATCGACGAGAACGACTGGGTCGCGATCGGGCTCGCCAACAATCCGGCCGTACTCGCGTCGCGCGAGGCGCAGACGGCGGCGGAGCGCGATCTGCGTGCGCGTCAGGCCGGACATCTGCCGACGGTCGACGCCATCGCGAGCTACAACGAAGACACCAATCACGTTCAGCAATTGGCTGGCGGCCAGGCGTTTCTCGGCGATCAGACCAACACGCGCGTCTATGGATTGCAGCTGCAGATGCCGATCTACCAGGGCGGTTTTACGCAATCGAAAGTGCGCGAAGCACGCGCGCGGCTGCTCCAGTCCGGCGAGTTGCTGCGCAACAATGAATGGACCGTGAGCCGCGACATCCGCAACCTGCTGCGCGCGGTCACCACCGACGTGATCCGCGTGCAGGCGCGCATCAAGTCGATCAAGTCGAGCGAATCGGCGCTCGAAGCGACACAGACAGGCTATGAAGTGGGCACGCGCAACATCGTCGACGTACTGCAGGCGCAACAGCGGCTGTACCTCGCGCAGTTCGACTACGCAGAC
>DATJGR010000240.1:0-6161 GCA_035494855.1 Pseudomonadales bacterium
CGCGCAGCGCGAGGCGCTGCTGGCCGCGGCCGCGGCCCTGGCGGAAAAGTCCGCGAACTAGCCGCGCTACTTTTCGCTGAGCTGCACCAGCACGCCGTTCGCGGAAGCCGGATGCACGAACGCACCGCCGATCGTACGCACCGAGTTGTCGGTGAGCGCCTTGACGGTCGCCTCGCGATCGTCGATCGCAAACGCCACCGTGTGCACCCCCTCACCCAGCTTGTTCAGCGACCCGGCGATCGGGGAGCTGTCGTCGGTCGGCTGAATGAGTTCGAGAAACGTGCCGTCGCCGAAGTGGAAGAACGCCTGATCCGCTTTCAACGCGCTCGACGACGCGCGCTTCGGCTCGATGCCCAGGATCTTTTTGTAACCGTCGATCGCCGTGTCGAGATTCTTCACGCGCACGACCACGTGATCGAGACCTTTGAACGCCATGATTCGCCTCCGCAATGCTGTCCCCGATTCGGCTTTGAGTATACTCAGCGCAAACGCCAACAAGACACTTCGATGACCGCACCCGCGATTGCCACGCGTCCGAAAACATTCGAAGAGTTTGCCGCGCGCCGCGCAGGCATGGGCACTGCTGAGGGCATCCAGCGCGCGCTCGCGTTCAAGCCGCGGCCCGACGACGTGATCATCACGCCGTATGGCAAATGCGGCACCACTTGGCTGCAGCAGGTGTTCCATGGTCTTCGCACGCGCGGCGACATGGACTTCGACGACATCTCGCGCGTGGTGCCGTGGATCGAGACCGCGTACGACCTGCGCCTCGATCTGGAAGCTCCGCAAGCCGCGCAACCGCGCGGTTTCAAGAGCCACCTGCCGTACGACCTCGTTCCGAAGGGCGCACGCTACCTGCTGTCGATCCGCGATCCCAAAGACGCGTTCGTCTCGTCGTTCCGCTTCATGGAAGGCTGGTTCTTCGAGTCCGGCAGCGTGCCGATCGAACGCAGCGCGCGGGAGTATCTGAAGACCGGCGCGCGCCGCGACTATTGGCATCATCTGGTGTCGTGGTGGACACAGCGCAACGACCCGGACGTGCTGATGCTGTCGTACGAGCGGATGAACCTGGATTTCGAAACGTCGGTGCGCCGAATCGCCCGCTTCGTCGGCATCACGCTGGACGACGCGCTGTTCGAAATCGTCTGCCGGCAGTCGTCGCTCGAATTCATGCTTGCGCACAAAGACCGTTTCGACGATCGGCTGATGCGCGAGCGCAGCGAGCGCGTCATCGGACTTCCGCCAGGCAGCGATTCGGCCAAGGTCCGCAAAGGCAGGGTCGGCGAACACCGCAGCGAACTCACGCCAGAGATTTCAGCGGAGTTCGACCGGGTCTGGCACGAGCAGATCGAATCGACGCTCGGCTTCACGAGCTACGCGGAGCTGAGCGAGGCGCTGGAGCGCGAGCAAAGGCTTCTCAGTCGGAACACATCTGGTGAAACGGGAGAACGTGGATGAAATTCGGCATCTTCTATGAGATCAGTGTGCCGCGGCCGTGGCATCGCGATACCGAAAAGCGCGTTTACGACAATTGCATCGAGCAGGCGATTTTCGCGGACAAGCTGGGCTTCGATTATTGCTGGGCGGTAGAGCACCACTTCCTCGAAGAGTATTCACATTGCTCCGCGCCCGAGATTTTCCTGACCGCCATCGCCGCGCAGACGAAACGGATCCGCGTCGGCCACGGCATCAACGTGTGCGTGCCCGAGATCAATCCGGCGATCCGCATCGCTGAACGCTGCGCGGTGCTCGACATCGTGTCGGGCGGACGGCTCGAGGTCGGCACCGGTCGCAGCGCGACGTGGACCGAACTCGGCGGCTTCGGTGCAAATCCGGATACGACGAAAGCGACGTGGGACGAATACGTGCGCGTGCTGCCGAAGATGTGGACGCAGGAGCGTTTCAGCTACGAGGGAACGTACTTCTCCATGCCGGAACGCGCAGTGCTGCCCAAGCCTTACCAAAAGCCGCATCCGCCGATGTGGGTCGCGGTGACGAGCCCCGGAACCGAGATCGATGCGGCGGAGCGTGGCTTGGGCGCGCTCGGCCTGACGTTCGGCAATTTCGCCGAACAGGAGCGGAAGGTGAAGGCATACAAGGAAATCGTGCGGCGTTGTGAGCCCGTTGGCGAGTTCGTCAACGACACCGTGGCGGCCGTCAACTTCATGTACTGCCACGAGAATGCGGACCAGGCGAAAGCCACCGGCCTGCGGATGATCGGCACGTTTGGTTATCTCGCGTCGCAGCTGGTCTCGGCGCGAGAGGTGTACGCGTCGCCGTCGTACGCCAGCTTCGGCCTGCTGCCGCAGGTGCGTCGTCAGGCGAATGCGCCCGGCACGGCCGCCGAAACCCCACCCGGCATGTGCATCGGCGATCCGGATCAGATGATCGCGACGTTGAAGGAGTGGGAGAGCACCGGCATCGATTGCGTGAATTTCCTGCTGAACGCGAACGAGACGATTCCGCAGGCAGACGTGCTCGCGAGCCTCGAACTGTTCGCGCGCAAGGTGATGCCGAAATTCTCGGCCGTCGAAGCAGCGGCCTGAGGAGGCGCATCATGCCGTTGTTCGGACAACTCGATACCGCACATCATCTGACGCGTTCGGCGCACGTGACCGAACTGTTCAGCGATGCCGAAACGTTTTCGGTCGACAACGTCGATATCCTCGCGTTCACCTACGAGATCGACATTCAGCAGGGTTTCGGCGTTACGCCCAAGGCGCTGCACCCGTCGATTCCGAGCTACTGTCAGCTGGTGATCCGCCGTCACCGCGACAGTCCGCTCGGCGCGTTCAACGTGGCTGAATTGCGGATCAACGCGCGCGCCGCCACGCACTATCTCGCGTATTGCGTCAGCGCGTTCACCGACAGCGACAAGGCATGCAGGTTTTTTCGCGACCGGTTCGGCGCGCCGATGCAACTGGCCGACGTGACGCTCGACACGCGCTATTACGGGGTCGTTGGGCGAGTGGAGTTCGAAGGGGCGACGATTCTCGACGCCACGCTCGAACGCCCGCACTACATCTCCGGCAACGACGTGCTGTACACGCCGAACCTGAATCTCGCGCGCGTTGGCAATGAAACGAAGCTCGTGCACCAGGAGATGGAGTACGTGATCGGGCGCGCGCAACGCGGCGAGACCGTGCTGAAAACGTTCGATGCCGCCGCGTTCGGCGATGCGCGTGTGGTACTGCGCCAGCCGCTGCCGGCGACGATCATTCAGACGAAGGTCACCTACGCCGGCGTGCGCTACCTCGTCGACCCGGAACGGCCGGCGATGCTCGGCACCGAGACGGTCGCGGCCTGAGGCGTCAACTGGCTTCAGCGCCGTCGCGCAGCAGCGCGGCGGTGCGCTGCAGCCAATCGGCGGGATCGGCACGGTGGTACGGATGTTCCGCCGGTTCGATGTGGTCCAGGAAGCGTCGAAAGACGGCGGCGCGTCGCGCCTCGGCGATTGGTGCGAGCAACCGCGCGGCCGACAGCGGATCGGCGCTTGGATACGCGGCGCGCCAGCATTGCATCCAATGGTCGCGCACGGCGTCGAGGTGGGGCGGAGGTACCCGTTCGAGGAATGCTGGCTGATCGAGCAGCGGATGGCCGACGCCGCTGTCGCCCCAGTCGAGCAGCGTCAGCGCGGTGTCGTCGCCGCGGAAGTTGCCCGGATGGAAGTCGCCGTGTACCAGCGTGTCCGGTACGCCGCACGCACGGATGGCCGCGAAGCGACGCGGCAGGTCTGAAACGAACATCGACAGCGCCTGAACGTCGTCGTTGGCGAGCTCGTGAGACGTGCGGCGCAATGTCTCGGAAATGTCGCGAATCAACGCATCGCCGCGCCAGTCGGGCAGGCCGAGGGCGAGTAGCCGCTCGACCCGTCCGACCCGGCTCAACTGCAGGCGGACGAGCAGCGACACCATGTCGATCAGCTGGTTGGACGTTGCGTCGTACAGGTCGGTGCCGGGAACCTCGGCCAACAGGCAACGGCCGCCGTCGTGTCCGAGCACGGTAGCAACGGGTGCATCGGAGAGTTCAACGAGCAATTGGCCTTCGGGCACCATGAACGGCGGCACCACCTTGAGCCACGCATAGGCGTCGCCCGTCGGCAGGCGCCAGACGCTGGACAGATTCCAGGTGCGGATCTGCTCGGCAGGCGCGTTCGCGCGGATGCCGCGACGTTCGAGCACCGATTGCGCCCACGCAAGGTCGGCGGCGGGTCCGCCCGGGCGCGCGAACGCGTGGCGCAACGGGTGGTCGTCCAATTTTCCATCCCACGGCTCGCGCGACAACGATTTCGACTCTATGGAGTCATCCGCCTGGGCCAGATACGTCACTTCGCCGCCCGGCGGTTGCGGCAGTTGGCCCTCGAGCAATCGCAGCACGACCACTTCGACGCCGTATTGCTCGCGCGCGGCTTGCACCACCGGCGCGATGTCCTGCCACCACGGTGTGGTGACCGCGACAGGCGGCAATGCGCCGATGTAGCGGCCGTTGGCGGATACCAGAACGAGGCGGGCGGTTCGCGGAGTGGGAATCACGGCACGTATGCGCAATTGAACATTGCGCATACGTTAGCCGTTTTTGCTTCAGAAGTTGAAGCCGATACCCAGGGTATAGAAGTACGCGCCATCGTCGAACTGGTTATCGATATCGTCGGAGTTGTCGAAGAACCAGTCGTATTCGGCCTGCAGCGCGATGAAGGTCTTGTCCTTCACGTAGAACTTCAGACCGCCCTCCAGGCCCGCGGCGCCGGTATCGTGTACGTCCTCGCCGTAAACGCCGCCAAGGTTGGCGCCGAGATACGGAACGACCGAGCCTTGCCCGAAGTGGTAATCCAAGAACCCGCGCGTCGCCCCGGACCACCGGTCGTCGGCGTTATCGAGCGCGAGCACGTTGGCGCTCTGGCGAATCCCGAGTTCGACCTCGTTGGACAGGAACCAGCCCAACTCGGCCGTGGTGCCGAACGTATTGTTGTCGAAGTCCTTGTCGCTCGCACCGGTTCCAGAAATGCTGAAGGACTTGTCTCCGGCCGCCTGTGCCGCCCACGCGTGCGTGGAGGGAAGACCCGCGACAATCGTCAAAGCAACCGCGATCCAGCGTAGTTTCATGATGACTCTCTCCGTAAATCCCTGAACACATTTGGGCCGTCGCCTACGGCGAGACCCAAGCGTGCATAGCAATCGCCGTGCCTCTCGAGCGGAGCCACACAGATCGCGGTGCGGCGCGTGCCTTTGAAAAAATCTCCACGGAAAGTCCTACCGGGATTTGTAAGAATTGCCTGTCGTTCGACACGAGCAAGTGCGCGTGGCACGAATCAAGGAAATCGTTGTCGATGCTCTGAATCCGCCGGCGCTCGCGCGGTTCTGGGCGGCCGCGCTCGACGATTACGCGGTGCGGCCTTATTCAGCGAAGGATCTCGCAGACCTGGCGAGCCGCGGCCTCACGCCGGAAACCGATCCGTCAGTGGCGCTCGATGGCACGGGACCGACGCTGTTCTTCCAGCTGACGCGGCAGAGGAAAGTCGGCAGGAACCGAGTGCATCTGGATTTGCGCTGCGTTTCTCGTGCTGACGAGGTAACCCGGCTGGAGCAGCTCGGCGCATCGGTGCGCGAGGTACGGCAGACGTACACGGTGATGCTGGATCCGGAGGGCAACGAGTTCTGCGTGCAGGACCCACATCCGGAGTGACAAGGATCTGACTGCAGATGGCGAACAACGACGATCACAGCAGGTTTCTCGAAGAAGACATCAGCGTGCACATCCTGTCGGTGTCGGCTGCGATGGTGGGCGTGTGTCTGACCGTCATCGGTCTGCTGCGCGTCGTGATTACGATTCAGAAAGCGGACACGGTGGCCGACGATCTGCTCGCGGCCGATTCAATCCTGTTTCTGGTCTCGTGCCTGTTGTCATATTGGGCACTGCGAACGCGCACCGTGCGGCGGATGCACAACGTGGAGCGCATCGCCGACGCGGTGTTCATGCTCGCGCTCGTGCTGATGGTGATCGTCTGTGCGTTTGTGACGTTCGCGATTTCGACGTCCTGAGCGGGAAATCACTGCGATATTGAGCTCCAACCAGCACCGTCGCGACTTCGTTCGCGGATGGTTAAGGCAACAGACGGTGCCTGGCACCAAGCGTTGACTTGTTCGATGAATGAACGCGCGCTT
>DATJGR010000241.1:0-32947 GCA_035494855.1 Pseudomonadales bacterium
GAAGTGCAGCAACTCGCCCGAACGTGGGCAACGCAACTGCGGGAAGGTCTCGACGAAGCGGCAACCTGGAACAAATAGCGCGAACAGAGAGGACAGGCATGATTTACGACACCATTCTGGACACCATCGGCAACACCCCGATCGTACGGTTGCACCGCACCGGGCCGGATCACGTCACGATTTACGTCAAGGTCGAGTCGTTCAACCCGATGGCATCGGTGAAAGATCGTCTCGCCTACGCGATCATCAAGGACGCCCGCGACTCGGGCGCGCTGAAGCCGGGGCAGACCGTGGTCGAGGCAACCTCCGGCAACACCGGCATAGCGCTTGCGATGGTGTGCGCGGTGTACGGACATCCGTTCGTTGCAACGATGGCAGAGACGTTCTCGATCGAGCGCAGACGCTTGATGCGCGCACTCGGAGCGAAAGTGATCGTCACGCCCGCCGCCGAACGCGGCAGCGGTATGGTCCGGCGCGCCGAAGAACTGGCGAAGAAGCACGGCTGGTTCCTGGCGCGACAGTTCGAGAACCCGGCCAACCCCGCGTATCACAGGAATACCACTGCACCTGAGATCCTGCGCGATTTCGCCGGCAAGCGACTCGACTATTGGGTAACCGGCTGGGGCACCGGTGGCACGCTCACCGGCGTTGGCGAGATGCTCAAGGTGGCGCGTCCCGACGTGAAAGTGGTCGTCGTGGAACCCGCCGCGGCCGCGATGCTCACCGGCAAGGAATGGAAGCCGCACAAGATTCAGGGTTGGACTCCGGACTTCATTCCCGGCGTGTTGAACAAGAAGGTCGGTGACGAGTTCGTTTCGGTCGAAGATCTGGTCGCGCGCGACACCGCGCTGCATCTCGCACAGAAGGAAGGCATCTTCGTCGGTATCTCGGCTGGTGCCACGCTGGCCGGTGCGCTCGATGTTGCGAAGCGGGCGCCGAAGGACAGCGTCATGCTGGTGATGCTCCCCGACACTGGCGAGCGGTACCTGTCGACGATTCTTTTCGAAGGTATCCCCGAAGGATCCGACGACGCCTGGCTCGCGAGCCTCGGCTGAACCGTCGGCGCCGAAATCGATGTAACCGCCGGGCGCGCGAATTTGCGCGCGATGGGATCGCAACGATAGCGGAATTGTGAACCAGGCACGTTTGATCGGCGCCCGGCGCATCTATGTTCATTGCGTTGAAATCACGCTGCGGGCGCCGCGATGGCGACTCACTCACGATTCGGCCGCTTCGTTCTGTTCTCCTGCCTTCTGCTCACCGGCTGCGCCACTCACGTTCCCACCGCATGTGTGGGCGACGCGGAGACGCTCGGGTATCACGACGGCACGCTCGGGCAACGTTTATGCGCCAACGCCCCCAGAGGTGGCGCCGAGGTGGCGTACGAATCGGGCTGGAAGGAAGGCATCCAGCGCTTCTGCACCGAAGAGCGCGGGTACCAACAGGGATGTTCAGGCGCGGCGAAGTCCAACGCTTGCCCGGACGCCTTGGCAACGCGCTATCTGGACGGATACCAGTCAGGTTATGCCGTCTACCTCACCCAGCTCGAAGTCGACACCATGGAACGGGCGATCGAGACGAAATCGAACGAGTTGGAGCAGGTATGGTCGGAGCTCGATGCGGTGGCGACCAGCCTCGAGCAAGGCGAAATCGACGCTGCGTCCCGTTCGCTCTGGATCGAGCAATCGCACGCGTTGATGACGCGGCAGACCCGGCTCGGCTCGGAAATCGACGAACTCGAATCGGAGGTCGGCGCGCGCAAGGCGGAGCTGACCCAGATGCAGCACGCGTTCGCGATCAGCGACTGATTCGACGCAACGGCAGAGCACTCATCTCAGCAGCACCGGATAGTCGAGCGGCGCATCCCACATCACCTGTGCGACGCTGCCGAAGCGTTGTTCGTTCGTGAATCCGTGATGACGCAGCACCTCCATGTCTCGGACGATCCGCTCGAGGGGGTTCGCGGTGTAGATGACGCTCGACCCGGCGGCGTCGGCGACGAGACTCACCACCTCCGCGCATGCCTGGACTGTGTGTGTACCGGCCAGATATAGCGCCGCCCGCGCGTTCCGATCAGGCGTCTCGTGACGTAGCGCGCACTGCCACGCATCGTTCAGCGCCTCCAGGAAGTAACCGCGCGACGATCGGTAGATGCCCAGAGCGCGACCGAACTTGATCTGCGCGAGCGAACGCAGCTTCAGTTTGGAGTCTCCGGCATACGGCGTCTTGTTCTGCGCGAGGTCGGTCAGCGCCTCCAGCGCGAGTTCCGCAAGAGCCAGCGCCACCGGAACGTAAGTGGCAAACACGATCCGGTGCGAACACCGATAGAGCGCGCCGCTGTAGTACTCGTTGCGGGGTGCATCCATTCCGACGCTCACGATGGTGTGTTTCGTCGGCACGAAGGTCGACATGCGGATGTCGTGGCTACCTGTTCCGCGCATTCCGAGCGCTGACCAGTTCGGGACGATCTCGCATTGGTCGATCGGAACGACTACCGCGATCCACTCATCCGCGCCGTCAGAAGAACAGATCGCCGGCGTGAGAAACCAGCGCGCGAATCGACAGCCGCTCGCAAACGATGTCTGCCCCTCGACATGGAATCCGCCTTCCACCCGTCGCGCCTTCATTGGTTTGTTGGAGCTCGCGGCGACTATGGCGTATGGATCGTCGCCCCATAATTCCTCGACCAGCGCCTTTGGCCACGTCGCGGCAGACAGCCGCGCCGCATTCGCGACCATGAGGAACCAGCCCGCGCAACTATCGAGCCGCGCGACTGCCTGCACGATGCGTGCGCTCGACACCGGATCGAGCTCGACGCCGCCCAGTGACCGCGGCAGGAACAAATTGACGAGTTCGGAGCGCTTCAGTGCTTCGACCACGGCTGACGACAGATCGCCGGTCACTTCGGCTTCGTTGCGGTGCGCGACGATCACTGGCGCGATTGCATCGAGCCGTGCCAGCAGTTCTGCGCTGTCGATCGCCGCTTGCGACATGGAGTACCCGTTCGGTAGCGAAAGATGTATGCGTGGTACGTGGCGCACATTACCCTCGGGTTGGCTCATCTACCATCTTCGGAGACACAAGCACACGGACGTCGCGTGCCAGCTCAATACCACATCAATCACGAAGACGAGTTCATCGCCATTCAGCTCGAAGGCGATGTCGATCTGGTCGACGTGTACGAACTCTGCCAGTCACTACTGACCGATCCCGAGTTCAGACCGGCGTTGCCGCAGCTGGCCGACGTGCGCAATGTGGACCTGAAGGTGACGCCCGGCGCGATACGTCCATTTCTCAACTACGTGACGATGAAGTATCGACCGCACGTTTCTTCGCGAATCGCCGTCGTGCTCGACGGCTCGATGGACGACGACTTCTGCGCAGGCGTATTCCGCTTCGTCTGCAACCTGCCCGACACGGAAGTGTTCGACGACTACGCGCTCGCGATCAAATGGCTGCTACGTGGAGGCTGGACTCAGCCGACGTCATCGCAACCAGAGGATGCCGGCCGAAATCAGGCTGACGAACATCCAAAACAGATACGGGCTTGAATAGGCAACGAATCGGGCGAAGAGCTCGTTGTGGCCATTCTGGTCGTGGCCATTCATGGACATCTCCCTCATGAGGCGCGTCCAGTCTTGTAACCTTGTGACTTGGTCCTCGGCAAAGGTGTGACATGCGTTTCTTGTGGCTCGTTTGTAACACTCCGCAGAGGTCGACCGGAACTCGGAGCAACCCCGATCGAAGGCCCAAAAGTGAAGGGACAATGGAACCGAAACCGTTAACGCGTTGATGTTGAGACGCTTTTCTGCGGGCTCGATCGAACGTCCGAGAATCGCCCTTTTAATCGCCTAACCATGCCGCTATTCTAAACGTCCTCACCAGCCGATGCTGTATGTTTATACAGTGTTATTCTCCTCGGCAGGGCGAACGCACGACGTACAGCGCGGCTGGTGGGGGCTCTTCAAATCCCCTCTTTTCTTTCGCGGTCCTGCCTTCCTCAAGGACCTATGTTGCTCATCACGACGCATCCGCTTGCGCCAAACATTCCGCCGACACCCAGACACAACGAGATCTCTGCACCGGGAACCTGCGCAGGCGCAACGCCGCGCAACTGACGCACGCTCTCCTGCAGCGCGTACATGCCGTACATCCCCGAATGCATGTATGACAGGCCGCCACCATTCGTGTTGAGGGGCAGTTTGCCGCCCGGGCGTGTATTGCCTTCCCAGATGAAGCTCGCCGCTTCACCGCGCTTACAGAACCCGAGGTCCTCTAGACCATAGATCGGCAGATGCGCGAAGGCGTCGTAGATCATCATGTGATGCACGTCGTCGTGACTGATGCCGGCCGACGTCATCGCACGTTGCCCTGCAACCCGGAACGCGCGCGAACTCGTCAGGTCTTCCATCTGGCTGACCATCGGCGTCTCGACGCTCTCGCCGGTCCCGATCACGTACACCGGCTTGCGCGGAAAGTCTGCGGCGCGTTCACCCGACACGAGAATCAGCGCGCCGCCCCCGTCGGTGACGAGACAACACTCCAGCAGATGGAACGGATACGCGATCATCCGCGACTTCAGCACGTCTTCGACCGTGATCAGTTCCCGAAAACTCGCGCGCGGATTCTTCGACGCCCACTCGCGCTGCACGACCGCGACCATCGCAAGTTGTTCGTGCGTCATGCCGTAGTCTTTCATGTACCTCAGCACCGGCAATGTGAACATCGTCGGCGGACCGACCACGCCGTACGGCGACTCGAACTGCCCTGCGAGCGTAGCGCTGCCGCCACCGCCGCGAAAATTGCCGGCACCGATGCGCGACCGGCCGCTCTCACCGTGCGTGATCAACACCGTTTTGCACAAACCCTGCTGAATCGCCGCCACGGCGTGACGCACGTGGATCATGAACGAGCAGCCGCCCACCTGCGTGCCGTCGACCCATTCCGGCGTGATGCCGAGGTAATGCGCGATCGCGGTCGGTGATTCGCCCGCGGTTGCTACACCATCTATATCCGCCGCGGTGAGTCCCGCATCGGCGAGGGCATTGAGCGCGGCGTCGGCATGCAGCTGAAGCTGACTCATGTTCGGAATGACGCCGAGTTCGGTGGTCTCCGCGGCGCCGACGATTGCGACTGAACTCATCGCGCACCTCCCGCCGGCGTGAACAACGGCAACGCGATGTCGTCGGAGACCTTCTCGAACGCAACGGTGAGCGGCATGTCGAGTTGCAGGGCTTCCGGTGTTTGCGCGCAGCCGACGATGTTGCTCATCATCCGCGGACCTTCATCGAGTTCGACGATCGCGATCGCGTAGGGCGCATCCCACGCCGGATGTGGTCGTTGATTGATCACGTAGCTCAACAAACGTCCGCGTCCGCTCGCCTTGAACACACGCACCGAACGCGAACTGCACGACGGACAAAACGGACGCGGCGGAAAGTAGACGTGGTCGCATTCCGAACAACGCTGCAATCGCAACTCGCCGGCCTTCGTACCATCCCAGAAATGCTGCGTCTCAGGTGTCGGCCGCGGGAGCGGTCGGCTTTCCTTCGTCATCGTGTTTGCTCCGTCAAGTGGCGCGCGAGTATCTCAAAGCGTTTCCGAAACGTGCAAGGCAACCGACGGATTCACGCAGACGCGATCGGCGGCAGCGCGCTCCACCAGTCGAACGCGTCGTCTGCCACTGCAAGGAACTCGGGATTGAGCAACGACTCTTTCGTGTTGTAGCGCAGCGGTTCGTGATCGAACGTCATGACGGTACCGCCAGCAGCTTCGAGCACCGCGTGTGCCGCGGCGATGTCCCATTCCGAAGTGGGACCGAGTCGGGGATACAGATCCGCGCGTCCCTCCGCGAGGATGCAGAACTTCAGCGAACTGCCGACCGGCGTCCGATTCACCGAATTGAATCGTTCGGCGAGCCCGTCGATGAAAGCCTCGAGGCGTTCGCCACCGTGGCTGCGACTGGCGACGACCACGAGTTCCCGTTCGCGATCCATTCGCCGAGTGTGCATCGCCGTGATGCCGCCTCGATCACGCCGCTCTGCGCGACGCTCGGAAACGTCGCCCGTATACACGATTTCCTGGGCCGGCACGCCGACGACGCCGAGCGTTGCTCGATGGCCGTCGATCAACGCGATGTTCACGGTGAACTCACCGTTGCGGTTGATGAACTCTTTCGTGCCGTCGAGCGGGTCCACCAGCCAATAGCGGCTCCAATTACTGCGCGTCGCGAAATCCAGCAGGTTCGATTCCTCCGACAACACGGGAATATCCGGTGTCAGGCGATGCAGCGCATTGCGGATCGCGTGATGCGACGCGAGATCGGCCTGGGTCAGCGGCGAGTCGTCATCCTTCGTAACCACGTCGAAGTTCGATGCGTACACTTTCATGATCTCGCGACCCGCGTCGTTGACGATCTCGACGAGCGCGTCGACCAGATGTTTGCGGTCCTTGATGTCGGGCATGCGTTTCTCGCGTGGTAACCGATGACGTCGGCGTCAGATCGAAGCGCGCTAGTATAAGGACATGTCCGCGATCAATTGGAACGACATCGACACCGTGCTGCTCGACATGGACGGGACGCTGCTCGATCTGAACTACGACAACGTCCTCTGGAACGAACGGCTGCCGGAGCGCTATGCGACTCACCACGGTGTGACCACTGATTTGGCGCGCACGACGCTCGAACGCCATTTCATCGAGACGCGAGACACGATCGAGCACTACTGCCTCGACTATTGGGCGCGCTTCACGCAACTCGACATGCTGTCGCTGCATCGGGAGCTGACTCACCTGATCCGCTACCGACCGCATGCCGAGGTGTTCCTCGATCGATTGAAGGCAACCGGACGACGCGCGGTGTTGGTGACGAATGCCCATCGCGCCGGCCTTGCCATCAAGGACGAGCTCACCGGATTGACCGGGCGTCTCGACCACGCGGTGTCGTCGCATGACTTTGGCGCGCCGAAGGAGTCCGCCGAATTCTGGGTGCGTCTCAACCACGCGCTGCCTTTCGAGGCGTCGCGCAGCGTGCTGATCGACGACAATGCCGCGGTGTTGACCGCTGCGGAACGTCATGGCGTCTCTCAGCTGGTGACGGTGAGCCAGCCGGATTCCGGACGCCCGCCGCGCCGGGAACTCGCACACGCGGCGTTCAATGGTTTCGAAGAGATCATGCCGCCGTGAAAGATTCGTCCAACGACTTGACGAACGATCCCGCAAAGGTGCGGCTCGACCGGTGGCTGTGGGCGGCTCGTTTCTACAAGACACGTTCCGCCGCGAAAGAAGCGATCGACGGCGGTCGCGTGCACTGCGGTGGTCAGCGTGCGAAACCATCGAAGGAAGTCGGCGTCGGCACCGCACTCGAGATCAGTCGCGGTGAGACCGACTACACCGTCGTCATCACGGCAATCGCGCAGCGTCGCGGCAGCGCGGCTGAAGCCGCGCGTCTGTATCGCGAAACGCCGGAGAGCGCGGAACGCCGCGCCGAAATCGCGAAGCAACGACGCTTGATGGGTGAGATGGGTGCACCGCAGATGAGACCCGACCGGCGCGATCGCCGCGAACTGATGCGGTTGAAGCAATCGAATCCTGAGGCAGACGAATTTTGAGTTCCGATCAGATCCGCGCGTTCACCTTCGACGATGCACCGATACGCGGCCGCGTCGTGCGCCTGACCGACGCATGGCAGACGATCCGCTCGCGGCACCAACACGACGAGGCCGCAGAGCAGTTGCTCGGTGAGATGGTCGCGATCGTCGCGATGCTCGCGCAAGGCATCAAGCTCGACGGCAGCGTGATGCTGCAGATCCGCGGCAACGGATCGGTCAGAACGGCGATGGCCGAATGCGTGGATCGGACAATGCTGCGCGGCATTCTGCGTACGGGCGACGCCAGCGCGACCGACCGCGCGCGTGTCGGCGGCGCCGGCCAGCTTGCAATCACGCTGAAGCCGCATCGAGGTCAGATGTATCAGGGCATCGTGCTGCTCGAAGCCGACTCGGTGTCGCGCGCGGTCGAGACGTACTTCGATACCTCTGAGCAACTGCCCACTCGCATCTGGGCGACAGCGACTCCGCAGAGCGCAGTCGGGCTGATGCTGCAGCGGATGCCGGATCCGCCGCGCGCGCGACCGCCGAAGATCGAGCAGATTGCGGAAACCTGGCGCCGCATCCAGATGCTGGCCGATACGGTCACCGATCGCGAACTGCTGACGTTGCCGGCCGATCGCTTGCTGGTGCGGCTCTTCAACGGAGAAGCCGTCCGATTGCGGCAACCGCAGGACCTCGAGTTCGGTTGCACGTGCTCGCGGGAACGCACGGCGAACACGCTTCGAATCCTCGGCCGCGCCGAGGTCGACGACATCCTCGCGCAGGAAGGTCGGATCGAGGTCACGTGTGAGTTCTGCGGCGCGAACTATCGATACGATCCGATCGATGCGCGGTTGCTGTTCGAACCGTTCGCCATGGGGCTTCCAAACTCGCGCCAGTAGCCGCGCCCGCACAACCGCTTTACAACCCGGATCGCCCGCGGAGGGGGCCTTTGGCATAATACGCGCCCCCGAGCCTCCACCCGCATCGCAGTTCGAGCACCCGATTCAGCCATGGCATTAGATATCGACACCACCCGCCGCAAGAACACTTACACCGAGTTGTCCGCGGCTGAACTCGCCGAGTTCGCGTTGCTCCGCGGCGAGGGTCAATTCGCAGCCAATGGCGCAATCGTGGTGAAAACCGGCAAGCGAACCGGCCGATCGCCGAAGGATCGCTTCATCGTCAAGGATCGCATCACCGAAGACACCGTCGATTGGGGTGCGGTGAACCAGCCGGTGGCCCCCGAGTTATTCCGCGCGCTGTGGGATCGCGTACAGGATCACCTGGCAGGCACCGAAACGTTCGTGTCGCACCTGCACGTCGGCGCCGATCCACAACACTACCTGCCGATCGAGGTGACCACGGAATACGCCTGGCACGCGCTGTTCGGCCGCGCGCTCTTTATTCGCCCCGACGTTTTCAATCCGAAGTCGAAGGCGCTCTGGCAGGTCGTCAACGCGCCGGGCTTCACCTGCGTTCCGCTGCGCGACGGCACCGCCAGCGACGCGACGGTGATGATCAATTTCGGCGAACGCAAGGTGTTGCTCGCCGGCATGCGTTACGCGGGCGAGATGAAGAAGAGCATGTTCTCGGTGCAGAACTTTCTGCTGCCGGAGGTCGACGTGCTGCCGATGCACTGCTCGGCCAACGTCGGCGATGACCAGAGCGTCACACTGTTCTTCGGGCTGTCCGGCACCGGCAAAACAACCCTTTCCGCCGATCCGGGTCGTTATCTCATCGGCGACGACGAGCACGGCTGGGGCAAGGGCACGGTGTTCAACCTCGAAGGCGGCTGCTACGCGAAGTGCATCAACCTCACCCGCGAGCACGAACCCGTCATCTACGACGCGATCCGTTTCGGTGCGATCGTCGAGAACGTCACCATCGATCCGGTCACGCGCGAGCCGAAGTACGCGGACTCGAGCCTCACCGAGAACAGCCGAGCCTGCTATCCGCTCGATCACGTCGCCGCGCGCATCGTGGCCAATCGCGGCGGCGAACCGAACGCGATCATCTTCCTGACGTGCGACGTCAGCGGCGTACTGCCCCCGGTGTCGGTGCTGTCGACCGAGGCCGCGGCCTATCACTTCCTCTCCGGTTACACGGCGCAAGTGGGTTCGACCGAAGTCGGGTCCACAGAGGCCTACAAGGCGACCTTCTCCACCTGCTTCGGCGCACCGTTCTTCCCGCGCGCGGCCGGTGTGTATGCAGATCTGCTGATAAAGCGCATCAACGCGTTCGGTTCGCGCGTCTACCTGGTCAACACCGGGTGGACCGGCGGCGGCTTCGGGGTCGGCAAGCGCTTCAGCATTCCAACGACGCGCGCCATCATCCACGCCATCCAGAGCGGCACGCTTGCCAAGGTGGCAACGCGCCACATCGCCGGACTGAACCTACGGGTTCCTGCCACGGTTCCCGGAGTCGATCCGAAGATCCTAGATCCGCGCGCCAGCTGGGTAGACCTGGCGGCATACGACGCCGCCGCTAAGGGGCTGATCGGAAAGTTCGTCGAGAACTTCAAGCGCTTCAAGGTCGACTCGAAGATCGTCGCCGCGGGTCCTTCCGCCTCCTAGGCAATCCCCTGCCCATGGCGCTACGCTTCACCCCCCTGGGGGCAAAGAAGAGTGGGTAGCGATGGCATCGCAGCTCAAAAACCGTATCGACGCGCTGGCCGTTCATCGCGACAGGCGTCTGCTCGCGCAACTGACTCGCGGCATCGAAAAGGAGAGCTTGCGCGTTCTGCCGAGCGGCAACCTGTCGCAAGCGCCGCACCCGGCGGCCTTGGGCTCTGCACTCACGCACCCGCTCATCACCACCGACTTCTGTGAGTCGCAACCGGAACTGATCACCGGCGTGCACACAACGGTAGAGGGCTGCCTCGAGGAACTCGGCGACATCCACCGGTTCGTCTATCACTCGCTCGACGACGAACTGCTCTGGTCTTCCAGCATGCCGTGCATGCTCGGACACGACGATCAGGTTCCGATCGCCACCTACGGCCAGTCCAACGTCGGCCGTACCAAGAACATCTATCGGCGTGGATTGGGCGCGCGCTACGGGCGCCTGATGCAGACGATCTCCGGCATCCACTACAACTTCTCGATTCCCGAACCGCTGTGGCCGGTCATCGCGCAGATCCACGGTACGCAGGACGATCGCAAGTTCCGCGACAACGCTTACTTCGGACTGATCCGCAACTTCCGCCGGCACTCGTGGCTGCTCATCTACCTGTTCGGCGCGTCGCCGTCGTTGTGCAAATCCTTCGTGAAGGGCAAACCGCACCATCTCGACAGTTTCGACGAGGGTTCGTTGTTCGTACCGCAGGGAACGTCGCTGCGGATGGGCGGACTCGGTTACACCAGCGACGCCCAATCGAATCTGCACGTCTCGTACAACTCGCTCGCGCAGTACGCGCACTCGTTGCTCGATGCGATGACCCGACCGTATCCGCCGTACGAGCGAATCGGCGTAAAGGCGAACGGCGAGTACCGGCAGCTGTCGACCACACTGCTGCAGATCGAGAACGAGTTCTACGGGACCATCCGCCCGAAGCGAAGCGCGGGCAAGAACGAGCGCCCGATTGCCGCGCTGACCGCGTCAGGGGTGGAGTACGTCGAAGTGCGCTGCATCGACCTCAATCCGTTCCTGCCCGTCGGGATCGATGCGGAGGAGATCCGCTTCATCGATACGTTCCTGCTGCACTGCCTGCTGAGCGACAGTCCGCCCGATAGCAGCGACGAAGCCCGCGAGATCAGCGGCAACCAGCAACGCATCGTCGAGACCGGCCGCAAGCCGGGCATTACGCTCGGTCGCGGCGGCGTAGAGGTGCCGATGCGCGATTGGGCGGCCACGCTCATGAACGAAATGCGCCCCATCGCAGATCTGTTGGACGGCGCCGGCAACACTGACCTGCACGTTGCGTCTTGGAAGGAGCAGAACCTGCGCCTCGACGACGCGGATCGAACCCCGTCGGCGCGCATCCTCGCGAGCATGCGCAAGGCGCGCGTGCCGTTCTTCCGCTTTGCCATGAATCAGTCGATCCTCCACAAGGGCTACTTCGTGGCAAACCCGTTGAGCGACGAGAAGCTGCAGTATTTCGAATCGCTCGCAGAGCGGTCGCTGGACGAACAGCGGGCGATCGAAGCGGCCGACTCCGAAACGCTCGACGAGCACATTGCGCACTACATGGCCGTACCGTCGACCGGGGGCGCGTGAATTTTCTGGCGCACTGCGCGCTGTCTGTTTCCAGATCGGGCGTTCCAGAAAACCCGCAGTTCGTCGTAGGCGGGTTCCTCGGCGACTTCGTCAAAGGCGCGGTTCCGTCCGAGTTGCCGCGCGACGTTCAAACCGGAATCCGGCTGCACCGGCGCATCGATGCATTCAGCGCGATACAGGACGACATCAAGGCGAGCGTCGCCCGTCTTCCGGCGCCGGCACGACGGCTCGCGCCGGTGTTCATCGATCTGGTCGCCGATCATTTCCTGGCGCGCCATTTCGAAGCGGTCCATGGCGAGCCGCTCGCGGCGTTCTCATCGCGGATCTACGCGGTTCTCGAGCAACACGAATCGTTGTTCCCGGTCAACGCCGTTCGTTTCTCGCGCTTTATGCGCGATCGCGATCTGCTCGGGCGCTATGTCGACATCGATCCGATCGAGAGAGCGTTCCGTCGGATCGCTGAACGACTGGGGCGTGAGGAAGCCGTGCACGAATCGATGGCGGCGTTGCGCGACGGCTATCGCGAGTTCGAAGACGATTTTCTGCGTTACTACCCCGCGCTGCAGGCGCACGCGAGCGATTGGCTCACGGCATGGCTGGCCGCCGATCAGGACTCGTCCGTCATCGCCGCACCACGAAGTCGCGTAACACCGGATCCTGAATGACCCGTTCACCACTCTCGGCCTGCATGATGTCGCGCGATTCGTATGGAATAGTCCGCCGATGATCGACCGTCCGAAGAATGATTGACGCCGGCAGACCGGCCGGTAACCTCACTGGCCCGCGCAGCTGCAGCAATGGGAGCATCGATGAAAGCCGTCATGTGTCGAGCGTTCGGTCCGCCCGAGTCGCTGTTGCTGGAGGAACTCGATCCGCCTACCGCGGGTCCCGACGACGTGGTGGTCGACGTGCGCGCGGCCGCGCTCAACTTTCCCGACGTGCTGATGATCGAGGGCAAGTACCAGAGCCAGCCGCCGTTTCCGTTCATTCCGGGCGGCGAATTCGCCGGCGTCGTGGCCTCCGTTGGAGCCAACGTTCGAACGCTGGCGCCGGGGCAGGGAGTCTTCGGAGGCTCCGGGTTTGGCGCTTTCGTGGAGAAACTCGCGATTCCAGCGCAGCAGCTGCGGCGAATTCCGGCAGGCATGAGTTTCGAGCAGGCATCCGGCATCAGCACCACCTATGGCACGTCCTATCACGCGCTGAAGCAGCGCGCCGATCTGCAACCCGGTGAAACCCTTCTCGTGCTCGGCGCAGCCGGTGGTGTTGGACTGGCGGCGGTGGAACTCGGCAAGGCGATGGGCGCGCGCGTGATCGCAGCCGCCAGCACCGACGCAAAGCTCGACGTTGCGCGTAAAGCCGGTGCAGACGAATTGATCAACTATGCAGACGGCGAGTTGAAGGACAAGGTGAAGGCGCTCACCAACGGTCGCGGCGCCGACGTGATTTACGACCCGGTCGGCGGCGACCTGTTCGACCAATGCATGCGCTGCATCAACTGGAAAGGCCGGGTTCTCGTCGTCGGCTTCGTCGGCGGCTACATTCCGAAAGTACCGATCAACCTGATTCTGCTGAAAGGTTGTCAGGTGGTTGGCGTCTTTTACGGCTCGTTTGCGGCACGCGAGCGGCAACTGAACGACCGCAATTTCGCCGAGATTCTCGACTTCTTCGAGCGCGGCAAGATCAATCCGCTGGTCGGCGCGGCTTATCCGCTCCCCGAGTACGCATCGGCCTTGCGCTGCCTCTCCGGCCGTACCGCGATCGGCAAAGTCGTGCTGCGGATGGGCCAATGAACCCGCTGCGATGGGGCCTGATAGCACTTGCGTTGGCGGGCGGCATGGTCGGTGGTGCGCAGTTCATGGAACACATCCTCGGGCTCGACCCGTGCCCGCTGTGCCTCATGCAACGCTTGTGGACCATGTTCGGCGGCGCTGTCGTAATCGCTGGCCTCGCGTTGAATCCGCGATCGCTGGCCTACCCGGTGGCGGCACTTGCGTGCACCGTCATCGGGGCCGGTTTCTCGGTGCGCCAGTTGTGGCTGCAGAGTCTGCCGGCCGATCAGATTCCGGCGTGCGGACCCGACATGGCGTACATGATCGATGCGTTTCCGCTCGCCGACATCCTCAAGGCGATGACCATGGGAACCGGCAACTGCGCCGAAGTGACCTGGACGATGTTCGGCATCAGCATCGCGGGTTGGGCGCTGCTGGGTTTCGTGCTCCTCGCCGCGGCGCTTGCCCAATGGCTACGGACCGCGCGTCGGGACGAAACCGCATAGGCGATCGCTGAACCGCTCCCACGCAATGCTCGCGGTCCGAGTGTTCCGTTCGGTAACCTCACGCCGAATCCTCAAACGGCACGCAAGCCCCTCTCGCGCCGGAAAAAGGGCTAGAGCCCCGCCCAAAGCCGGGTATATAGTCCGTCCCCCGATCACCCACGATGAACAAGCACAGGGACGATGGCTGAGCCGAATGCTCTTCGCATCCTGGTCGTAAACGGAAAAGGGGGCTGCGGAAAGACGACCATCGCGACCAATCTGGCCGCGGCGTATGCGCGTCTTGGATACTGCGTCGCGCTCACCGACCACGACTCTCAGGCGTCGAGCACGCAGTGGCTCGAACAACGCGCCGCACCATTGCCGTGCATCCATCTCATCCCTGCGCATCAACGCACGTCGATGTACCAGACGCGCGCGTTTCAGCAACGCATGCCGCACGAAGTTGAACGCATCATCATCGACACACCATCTGCCGTGAACGATCGCGATCTCGATACGTTGTTACATGGCGTCGACGCGATTCTCGTGCCATTGCTGCCGTCGTCGATCGATATCCGCGCGGGCGCTCGCTTCATCGCGCAGTTGTTGGCGCATCGATCCTATCGGATGCGTCCAGTACCCCTGGCCGTCATTGCGAATCGCGTGCGCCAAAACACGACGACACGCGCGAAGCTGATGCAGTTTCTCGAGGGTCTCGACGTCCCCACAGTGGCGACGTTCAGCGACAGCGCGCTGTATACGCGACTCGCCGATGAAGGCACCGGCGTGTTCGACGCGGTAACCGATTCGAAGGCTGAAGTCGAAGCGCTGGAGTGGAGCAAATTGCTGCGCTGGATCGACGAGGTCACGTCGCATCGTACGGGCGTCCGCCAACTAGGTCCCTTGGCCGCGCCGCCGCACTACCGCGACGCGGAATCCGCTGGAGCCTGAGACAGCAAACGCTCGACGAGCGCTTGCCACTCGCTGATCAACGCGCCCTCTGCGACCCCGACACCCGCGCGCCGATACCAATACGCTGCGTTCTCGAGGTCACCTTCGACGCGATGCAGATATGCATGCACGTTGGCGGACGATGGGCTCTCGAGATCCTGCACGATCTGGTGTGCCCGATCCCAATCGTCCTTGCGCGCCCACCACAAGGCCTTCAGTTCGTCGCATAACACCGCGGGCGGCGCCGCGTCCTGCAGGCTGTCGCAAAAACGCTGATAGTCGGGCATCTCACGCATGGGACAGTACAATGCCGCGTCGTGGTCCGTTGTCCTGAGAGTATTCCATTGCCGCGCTGTAACGTCTCTTCCAATCCCGGCGGTGCGGGCGTCTGACCATGATCGTCGTTGCAGACGTCACGCTCAAGCGCGGCGGCGAGGTGTTGTTCGAGCACCTCGATCTCACGCTGCATGCCGGCCATCACATCGCGCTCGTCGGCCGAAACGGCGTCGGTAAGTCGAGCCTGTTCGCGTTGTTGCGCGGCCGTCTGCTTCCGGAAGTCGGCGACGTCCGGCTGCCGCCGCGCTGGCGGATCGCGCACCTCGATCAGGAGACGCAACCATCCGAGCGCACCGCCCTCGACTGGGCGCTCGACGGCGACGCGGAGTTACGGCGTGTCGAGCGCGCCATCGCCGAAGCGGAAGGAAGCGGGAACGACGCTGCGCTGGCGCGACTGCACACCGAGTTCGACGATCTGGATGGTTATTCTGCGGAAGCACGCGCGGCTGAGATTCTGAATGGTCTCGGCTTCCCCGCGTCCGACCTGCGGCGACCCTATCGCGAGTTCTCGGGCGGCTGGCGCATCCGTCTGAACCTCGCGCAAACCTTGATGAGCCCGTCAGACCTGTTGCTGCTCGACGAACCGACCAACCACCTCGACCTCGATGCCATGCTCTGGCTAGAAGGTCATCTCAATCGCTACTCAGGCACCTTGTTGGTGATCGCCCACGACCGCGAATTTCTCGATGCAGTAGTCGATCACACCGTGCACCTGGAGTCCGGTCGGGCAACGATCTACCGCGGCAACTACAGCTCATTCGAGCGTCAACGCGGCGACCATCTCGCACGACAGGCGACTCTGGCGCGTCGTCAGACGCGCAAAGCCGAAGAGATCATGCGATTCGTCGATCGCTTCCGCGCCAAATCCAGTAAGGCGCGGCAGGTCCAAAGCCTGCTGAAAGCGTTGGAACGATTGCAGCTCGCCGCACCCGGTCACGCCGACTCTCCGTACGAGTTCAGCTTCCCAAACCCTGCGCAGATGTCGCCGATGCTGATCCAGCTCGAGAATGCATCACTCGGATACGACGGCAGAACGATCGTTTCGGTGGAGTCGGTGCGGATCGCGCCGGGCTCCAGAATCGGTGTGCTCGGTGCGAACGGCGCCGGCAAGACCACGCTGATGCGCACGCTGGCCGGCGATCTTCCATTGCAATCCGGCGATCTGTTTCGTGGCCAGCACAGCAGCGTCGGCTACTTTGCCCAGCATCAGCTGGAACTGCTGCAGGACGACCTCAGCGCGCTGGGCCACCTGCGGCTTCGGGCACCCGTGGCGACGGATCAACGGCGGCGCACCTACCTCGGCGGATGGGGCTTTGCCGGCGACATGGCGATGCGGCCGACCCGCTCGCTATCAGGCGGCGAGAAAGCGCGACTCGTGCTGGCGCTGATCGCCTGGCAACAACCGGCACTGCTGTTGCTCGACGAGCCGACCAACCACCTCGACATCGAGATGCGCCACGCCTTGACGGTGGCCCTGCAGGAGTACGAAGGCGCGATGGTCATCGTGTCGCACGATCGCGACCTGCTCGGCCGATGCGTGGACGAGTTCTGGCTCGTCGCCGGTGGCCGGGTCGATCCATATCCCGACGATCTCGAACAATATGCGGAGCGCATTCGCCAACGCGTCGCGCCGGTCGCATCCGAAGCAGGGCCGAGCCGCCGCGAACGCCGGCAGGCGTCGGCCGAGCATCGCCGCCAGACGCAGTCGTTGCGCACGACGGTGAAGCGGCTGGAAGCCCGCATCGAGACCGCGAGCCGCGACCTGAAGGCGCTGGAAGCGACGCTCGCCGACCCTGCCACTTACGAGACGATGTCGACGCAGAAGCTGCAAAGCCTGATCGCGCAGCGAACCGATCTGATGCGCGACCTCAAAACCGCCGAAGCCGAGTGGCTGCGGCAGCACGAGCACCTCGACGCGCTCATCGCCGCGACGGCGCTCGATTCGTACGAGCGAAGCGCCGATTAGGCAGCGCCGATTAGACTGCCGCGCGGCCGGAAATCAGCCGGCCGCGGGCTTCTCGTAGATCGACGGCCGCTCTGTCGCTTCTTCGGTAATGCGTCGACCCAACGCCGGGAACACCGGAATGTCGGCATCGGCCAGCGCCGGCATCTTCACTTTGCGAGCGAGCGCGGCCTCGATGTAGGGCGCGAGTTCGCGCTGCTTCGCGCGTTCCCGCTCCGCGGCGCGCGCCTTGAACTCCGGCATCACCTCCGCGGCGAACAGTTGCAGCGCTTCGCAGATGTGCTCGTGCTTGTTCATGCCGGCCTGCTGGATGAACGTCACCTGATCGACGCCGGCGGTTTCGAATTTGCGCAGATGCGTGCGCAAGTCGTCCGGCGTGCCGATACCACCCGCGCCGCCCGACAACGCCTGGCCGAACTCAGGCGGCAGGTCGCGCATGCGCTTCTCGAACACGTTCTCGAACTCCTGCCACAGATTGGTGCGCCCCGGTTTGTGGGCGCCGAATCCATAAAGACTGCCGAGCGCGTAGCCGAAGAACTCGAAGCCTTTCAGCCCGCGCTTGATCGCGGTCTCGCGGTCCTGATGGCACGAGAAACTCGACACCATGCAGATGTTGGCGTTCACGGCGTGACCGATCGGCACGCACTCGTCGCTCTTGATGATGTTGTAGTACTCCTCCACCCACGATCGCGCTTCGAGCGGATCGACGAACGCGAACGTCAGCGCGCCGATGCCGAGCCGCGCCGCCATCCTGATGGTCTCTCTTTGCGAACAGGCGACCCACACCGGCGGATGCGGCCGCTGCACCGGCTTCGGTACGAGGTTGCGGCACGGCATGTTGAAGTACTTGCCGACGTACCCAGGGTACGGATCCATCGCGAGGATGTTGCAGATCTGCTCGGTCGATTCGAGATAGATCTTGCGCTTCTCCTCCACCGTGATGCCGAAGCCGCCGAGTTCGAGCACCGCGGACGATTCGCCGGTACCGAAATCGACGCGACCGTTCGACACCAGATCCAGCGTCGCGATCACCTCAGCCGTTCTCGCCGGGTGGTTGTACTGCGGAATCACCTGCCGGATGCCCTGGCCGAGGCGGATATTCTTCGTGCGCGCCGCGCAGGCGGCGAGGAACACTTCCGGCGCAGACGAATGCGAGTATTCCTCCAGGAAGTGATGTTCGACTTCCCACGCATAGTCGATGCCCAGGCGATCGGCGACCTCGACCTGTTCGAGCGCGTCGTTGAACAGTTTCTGCTCGGCGCCCTCCGTCCAGGGACGAGGCAGCTGATGCTCGTAGAAAATGCCGAACTTCATTCGATTCTCCGCGGTATGAATTCGAGTCGCGGAAGTCTGATCATTTCTCCGGGCCGCGCCAAGACCGTCCTTCGCCGACCCGAACGCTCGTTTTGTTATGCTGCCAGTCCATGTCCGAATCGCCCGTCAAACTCGAACTGATCGCGATACTCGACGAAGTGTTCCGCCGTCGCGGCTACGACGGCGCGACGCTGTCGCTGCTGTCGCGCGCCTGCGGACTGGGCAAAGCGAGCCTCTACCACCACTTCCCGGGCGGCAAAGACGAGATGGCGGACGTGCTGCTGCAGCGCGCCATCGCCGAGTTGAACGAACTCGCTTATCGACATCTGGACCGGCCCGCACCGTGGAATCAGCGACTTCGCGGGTTCGTCGACGGCTTCGCCGTCTACTGCGAGAACGGTACGCGCAACTGTCTCGTTGCCGAACTCACTGCATCGGCCGCCCGGGCGCGCTTCGCGCAACCCATCCAAGCGCAGACCAACGCATGGCTCCGTCAGCTAACGGCTGCGTTCGCAGAAACGGGCATTTCCAAAAAACGCGCAAGGCGACGGGCACGGGAATTGCTCGGGTCGCTGTACGGCGCGCTGGTGGTTGCGCGCATGGTCGACGATCCGAAACCGTTCCTGCAGACGGTCGAGCGATTGAGCAAAGGCTTCGCGGCAGAGCACCACGCGCCGTAGTCGCGTCGGCGCTCAACGCCACAGGCGGTGGTAGTACTCGGCAAATCGCAAGAGTCCACCCGGTGCGTGGGCGCGGCGCCACCCGTTCGCGGCGAACTTGTTGATCTCAGCGCTCGTCGGATAGATGTGGATCGTGCCCATCAGTTTCTTCAGCCCGAGGCTGTGCGTCATCGCGAGCACGTACTCGGCGATCAGTTCGCCGGCCGCGGGCGCCACGATCGTGGCACCGAGTATCCGGTCGGCGCCGCGTTGCGTGAGCACCTTGATGAAACCGCGCGTCTCGCCGTCGGCGATCGCGCGGTCGACGTGGGCCAGTTCATGACGCGTCACTTCGACGTCGATGCCGCGTGCCTTTGCTTCGTCCACCGAGATCCCGACCCGCGCAACTTCCGGGTCCGTGTACGTCGCCCACGGCACCACGGCGTAGTTCACCTTGAACTTACGGAAGCGTCCGAACAGCGCGTTCACGGCCGCATACCACGCCTGATGCGACGCCATGTGCGTGAACTGATACGGGCCTGCCACGTCGCCGCACGCGAAGATGTTCGGCACGCTGGTGCGCAGATATTCGTCGACTACAACCGTGCCGTCCCGGTTCAGTCCGATGCCGAGCTCGGCCAGACCCAACGACTCCGTATGGGCGCGGCGCCCCACCGCAACGATCACTTCGTCGAACGGAATTTCCACCGATACCCCGTCGTTGTCGGCGATCAGGCGCTTCTGCGCGCCGGTCTCGAATCGCTCTGCCTTGTGCGACGTCAGCACGTCCACGCCCTCACCCCTAAGCACGTCCGCAACCAGAGCAGATACGTCGGCGTCTTCCTTCGGCAGCACCCGATCGGCCATGTCGATGAGTGTCACGATGCTTCCGAGCCGTTGAAAACTCTGCGCCAGCTCGCACCCGATCGGACCTGCACCCATAACGACCAGCCGCTTCGGCAGCGACTGCAGCGACCAGACGTCGTCCGAAGTCAGCGCGCCGACGTCGCCGACGCCCGGAATCGGCGGTATGAACGGCATGGCGCCGCTCGCGATGACGATGTTGGGCGCCGTGATGCGGCGACCGTCGACCTCCACCGTCCACGGATCGATGATCCTGGCGCTGCCGGTCACGCAATCGACGCCGAGCGACGTGTACCGCTCAATGGAGTCGTTGGGAGCGATCGTCGCAATGGCATCGCGCACGCGCTGCATCACCGCCGCGAAGTCGACGTGGCCGCTGACGTCGCGCAGACCGTAGCGATGGGCATCCGCCAGGTAATGTGCGATCTTCGCGGAGCGGATCAGCGTCTTGCTGGGTACGCACCCTGTGTTGAGACAGTCGCCGCCCATTTTGCCGCGCTCGATCAGCGTGACTTTGGCGCGGACGGTCGCCGCAATCAGCGCCGAAATCAACCCGGCCGATCCAGCGCCGATGACGATCAGGTTAGCGTCGTATCGTTTCGGCCTCGCTTGCGTCATGGAGTCGTTCCCGCGCGACGTTGTGCAATGACACCCATCAGCTTCTTCGCGATCAACGGGAACAACCCGAGCAACGTCAGCGCGAGCATCAGTCCGGGGCTCAATACGTCGCCGAGTTTGTGGATCTCCGCGAGTTGGGTGCCGGCGAAAACGAACACGAAGGTGCCGGCCAGCATGCCGATCTGGCTGACGACGTAGAACTGGAGCACGCCGATGCGCGTCAATCCCATCAGCAGATTGACGATGAAGAACGGGAACACCGGCACCATCCGCAGACTGAACAGGTAGAACGCGCCTTCTTTTTCGAAGCCGCGGTTGATCGGTTCCAGGTACGACGCGAAGCGGCGTTGTACCCAGTCACCGAGAACGAGCCGGGAGATCAGGAACGCGATCGTCGCGCCGACCGAACTCGCGAACGACACCAGCAACACGCCCCACCACACGCCGAAGATCGCGCCGGCCGCCACTGTCATCACCGCGGCGCCCGGCAACGACAGGCCAGTCACGATGACGTAGACGACGAAGAACGCGCTCGAGGCGGTAAGCGGCGCCGCGTTTACCCGTTCTACTGCATGTGCACGACTCGCCTGCAGGTATTCGAGCGACAGGTAGTGCCCCAGCCCCAGCGCGAAGAATGCCCCGATTGCGAGCGCAACAACGGCGAGAATGACCAGGCGTTTCATGTGCGGCGAAGTTCCGATTGACGACGATCGATCGATTACGCGGAGGAAGCGCGTACAGTACCATCGGTTCAAACGTGATGGAGTGGATCGTGCCGCGCAAGTTCCCAACGACCCGGTTGCGCCGAAACCGCCGCCACGAATTCTCGCGGCGCCTCGTTCGCGAAACCGAACTCGGCACGAACGACCTGATCTATCCGATGTTCGTGATCGACGGCAGGGGGACGCGGCAGCCGGTCGCGTCGATGCCCGGCATCGAGCGCTACACGGTCGATCAGCTGGTCGGCGAATGCGAGCAGGTTTTCGCTCTCGGCATTCCTGCCGTTGCGCTGTTTCCGAAAATCGAACCGAGCCTGAAGACACCGGACGGCGCCGAAGCGTGGAATGCTGACGGCCTGATCGCGCGTGCGGTTCGCGCGGTCAAGGCAGCAGTGCCTGATCTCGGAGTGATCACAGATGCGGCGCTCGATCCGTACACCACGCACGGGCAGGACGGCATCCTCGCTGCGGACGGCTACGTCATGAACGACGAAACCGTCGTGGCGTTGCGACGTCAGGCGCAGGTGTGCGCTACGGCCGGTTCGAACGTGATCGCACCTTCTGACATGATGGACGGACGCGTCGGCGCCATTCGCGCCGAACTCGACGCGCACGGCTTCATCCACACGCAGATCATGGCGTACTCGGCGAAGTACGCATCGGCCTACTATGGGCCGTTCCGCGACGCCGTCGGTTCGGCGCCGAATCTCGGCAAGGCCGACAAATTCACTTATCAGATGGATCCGGCGAACAGCGACGAAGCGCTGCAGGAGATCGCGCTCGACATCGACGAAGGCGCCGACATGGTGATGGTGAAACCCGGTATGCCGTATCTCGACATCGTTCGGCGCGTGAAGGACGAGTTCGGAGTGCCGACGTTCGTCTATCAGGTGAGCGGCGAATACGCGATGCACATGGCAGCCATCGAACGCGGCTGGCTGACCGACGCAGTCATCGTCGAATCGCTGATTTCCATCAAGCGCGCCGGTGCCGACGGAATTCTCACGTACTTCGCGAAGCGCGCCGCGCAGATGCTCGCAGCCCGCTAGCTTTCGGCGACGACCGTGAGAATCACCGCGACGGCGTCCAGCCGTTCGCGTTCCCATTCGAGTTCTGCGCGCGACAATGCGTGATCCGCGAGCCAGCGTGAGTCGATCGACAGCATCACCTCTTCGTCTCTCGCCTCAATGGCCACGTTGGGAGAGTCGGCATCGGTGCGCGTGCGCTCCAGGATCACCGCGAGGCGCAACAGAATCGCCAACCGCTTCAGCTCGCGCTCGAACTGTTGCGAGAACGACGCGAATGCCAGCAACGGAAATCCGCCGCGATGACTGCGGATCAGCAGCGCGATTGCGCGGCGCTCGTCTGGGCTGAATCCCGGCAGCTCGCCGTTCTCGACAAAGTAGGCGCCGTGCCGATTCGGTTGCCGCGCCGATACCATGAGCCCGATCTCGTGCAGATCCGCGGCCCAACCGAGCAGCTCGCGCAGTTCCGCGCGCTCGAGGCGCCAGCTGCGCGAGACCGCATCGAACATCTGCAGGGCGAGGACGCGCACGCGCCTCGCCTGGTCGGCGTCCACCGCGAAGCGGTGTTGCGATCCGGAAACAGTGCGCGCCTGCACGTTCTCCAGCGCACGGCGTGCGGTGAGATCGTAGAGCAGCCCGTGCTGCAACGATGCGTCGACGTACTGCATCCGCTCGATGTCGAGCGCTTCGAAGATCGCCGACACGGCGGCGAGCCCCGCCGGAAAGATGTCGACGCGTTCGGGCTCGAGACCGGGGACGCTCAGATCGGATATCCAGCGCCGCTCGAGGATCTCGCGTTCCAGCTCTGCGACGGCTGTACGCGTGATCGGTCCCGAATCGAAACCGTTGGCGACCAGTACGCTCTGCACCGACTCGATCGTACCGGACGTACCGATGACGATCGCGTCGCGGGCGTGCGCTTTCCACACCCGAATGATCGGAGCGAGCAGTGCACGGGCGTCGTTTCGCGCCTCGACATAGCCTTTCGCCAACGACACTTCGCCGCCCAGACGACGATCGGTGAGCGTCACGCAACCGAGGTCGACGCTGGTCGCGTGCTGCGGATCGAAACTGCCGCCGACGCAGAACTCGGTGCTGCCGCCGCCGATGTCAATCACCAACCGGCGGCTGTCGTTGGCGGCCAACGCGTGCGACACGCCGAGGAAGATCAACTCGGCTTCCTCCTCACCGGTGAGTATCCGTATCGGATGGCGCAACAACCGTTGCGCGGGCTCGAGAAACGCGTCGCGATTGCGCGCTTCGCGCAACGCGGCCGTGCCGACGACGGAGACGCGATCGAGCGGAACCGAGCGAAGCCGTTGCGCGAAACGCGCCACACAATCGAGACCCCGTTGCACCGCGGCCGCACTCATCGCACCGCCGATCGCACCGCGTCCGAGCTGGACTTTTTCCTTCAGGCGTTCGAGCGCGATCAGTTCGCCGCGATCGACGCGGGCAACGATGAGATGGAATGAATTGGATCCGAGGTCGAGAGCCGCCGCGAGGCCGTCCACGCTTGACCATCCATACTTGAAAGAGCCCGGGGCGGGCCCAACTGTCGGGCGGCAGCATAGCCTAAGCGCGGCGATCTGGGACCCGCGGCTTACTCGGTCTCAAACGACGGTGCTAGACTCGATCGTTCAGGTGCGACTAGGCTGCGCATAACCAACGGGAGTTTTGCGATGAATGCGAAAATCGTTCACATCAGTGATTCCAGTTTCGAGAAAGATGTTCTCAGCGCCGACAAGCCGGTGCTGGTGGACTATTGGGCCGAATGGTGTGGACCGTGCAAGATGATCGCGCCGATTCTCGAAGAGATCGCGAGCGAATACAGCGACCGCATCAAGGTCTGCAAGATGGACATCGACGCCAACCAGCAGACTCCGCCGAAGTACGGCATCCGCGGCATTCCCACACTGATGCTGTTCAAGAACGGAGAAGTGGAAGCGACGAAGGTCGGTGCATTGTCGAAATCGCAACTGGCCGCGTTCCTCGAAAGCAACATCTGACCTCGGCGCGCGAACTCGCCAAAGTGAGGACCGGAACACGGTCCTCACCCTTTCGACCCCGAATTTGTCTCTAGACGCCCCACGGGGGCGGTGGTAGATTCCGTTCGCCAGTGCTCGTTTTAGTCGCCTCCCTTCTCGTTTCCTCGAACGTCTCGCGCGCGATCTAACGAACGGCCCGGCGCCTTTCGACTCCCCTCTCAATATCCGCACTTTGTGGCTCTTTTAATCATATGAATCTGACAGATCTGAAACGAAAACCGGTCGGTGACCTCGTGGATATGGCCCGGGAAATGGGCCTCGAAAACCTCGCCCGCTCGCGCAAGCAGGAAGTCATCGCTGCGATCCTGCGCAAGCAATCGAAGAATGGCGAGGACATCTACGGCGACGGAACGTTGGAGATACTGCAGGACGGATTTGGCTTCCTCCGTTCGGCCGACTCGTCGTATCTCGCCGGCCCTGACGACATTTATGTGTCGCCGAGCCAGGTGCGTCGATTCAACCTGCGCACCGGCGACTGCATCGCCGGCAAGATCCGCCCGCCGAAGGACAGCGAGCGCTACTTCGCGCTGCTGAAAGTCGACGAGATCAACTTCAGCGAACCGAACACCAAGAAACACAAGATTCTGTTCGAAAACCTCACGCCGCTGTTTCCGAACCGGCGGCTCACGCTGGAACGCGGCAACGGCAGCACAGAAGACCTGTCGATGCGTATCGTCGATCTCATCGCGCCGATCGGCCGCGGCCAGCGCGGGCTGATCGTGTCGCCACCGAAGGCCGGTAAGACCATCCTGCTGCAGAGCATGGCGAAGGCGATCGTCGCAAACGATCCGGAAGTGGTGCTGATCGTGCTGCTGATCGACGAACGTCCGGAAGAAGTGACAGAGATGCAGCGCTCGGTGCGCGGCGAAGTGGTTGCCAGCACCTTCGACGAACCGCCGTCGCGCCACGTTCAGGTCGCCGAAATGGTGATCGAGAAAGCGAAGCGTCTGGTCGAGCATCAGAAAGACGTCGTGATTCTGCTCGACTCCGTAACGCGACTCGCCCGCGCCTACAACACCATCGTGCCGTCGTCAGGCAAAGTGCTCACCGGCGGCGTGGACGCACACGCGCTGGAGCGCCCGAAGCGTTTCTTCGGTGCCGCGCGCAACATCGAGGAAGGCGGCAGCCTGACGATCATCGCCACTGCGCTGGTCGAAACCGGTTCCAAGATGGACGAAGTCATCTACGAGGAGTTCAAGGGTACCGGCAACATGGAACTGCATCTCGAGCGGAAAATCGCCGAGAAACGCGTGTATCCCGCCATGAACATCCGGCGTTCCGGTACGCGTCGAGAAGACCTGCTGATGTCCGAGGAAGAGCTGAATCGCGCGTGGATTCTGCGCAAACTGTTGCACGAGATGGACGACATCGCCGCGATCGAGTTCATGCTCGACAGGCTGCGTACCACGAAGACGAATGCCGAGTTCTTCGCGTCGATGAAAGGCAGCCGCTGATTGCCCGAGGTTCGGGCGCGCGTTGCGTCGATTGCGCACCATGGTTCGGGCGTCCGGCTCATCACGCTGACATTACCCGCGCCGTTTCCGTTCCACGCCGGTCAGTATCTGAATGTCGTGCATCCGAGCGGTGTTCGGATACCGATGTCGATCGCCAGCGCTCCGGAACGCGTGCCCGATCTCGAGTTGCATTACCGACCTCTGTCCGGCGTGGCGGAAGCCGTGCTGATGGACCAGTTGCTCGAGGAAGGCGACGCGATCTCGATCGAAGGTCCGTTCGGCGACGTGCGCGTCAACGGTCCGCTCGACGACGACCTGCTGCTGATCGCCGGGGGCTCGGGCATTTCCCAATGTCGCGCGATTCTCGAGCACCTGCGATGCGTCGAACACGCTCATCCCGCGAGGCTCGTCTGGAGCGTGACGCAGCGCGATCACCTCTATGCCGACGCCGAATTGCGCGGTTTCGCGCCATGGCTCGATTACGAAGCGGTGGTCGATACCCCGCAGGCAAAGAGCGCGGTGCTCGCCTGGCTCAGTACGCACACGCTGCCGACGTCGGGCCGCATCATCGTCAGCGGCAGCCCCGGGTTCGTTTACGCCGTGGTCGATACGTTGAACGAACTCGGCCCAACTCACATCGCGATCGAGTCGGACGTGTTCAGCTACGCGCCGCGGTAGCGTCCGGGGTTGCCTGCGGCAGGGGCAGTTGTGGCAACTGGCCAGCCATGTCGAGCGATTGGGCAAGCAGTTCGGCTGCACGCGTACGTTCGCCCATCGCCAGACACAGCCGTCCCAGTTCACCGTAGATCTCGGCGCTGCGTCGTTGCTTGAGGCTCGCTTCGAAGTATTCGCGCGCACTGCTCCAGTCGTGGCCTTCAAGCGCGATCCGGCCAAGCGCGAGCAGCAGGGTTGCGTCGTTGGGGCGCGTCTCGAGCCAGCTCTCGGCGGTTGCGCGTCGTCGATCGGCTCCATCCACCCGCAAACGACCGTAGAGAGCCACGAGTTCGTCGTTCCAGTCCTGCTTGAGCGATTTGCTCAGCGTCGCTTCGGCTTCCTCGCCGGCGCTGGCTTTCTCGAGCGCACGCACGTAGGCGGCAATGACCGCCGGATCCGCGCGAAGGTCTTTGTCGAGAGCATTCCATTGAGCGGTCAGATTCTGCGCGCCAGCCGCGGTCTCGAACCACGCAATCGACCAACGCCCCATCGCGTTCCGAAGCGGCTCGGCGGCGATCGCGCCGCGCTTCTGCAGATCGGGCGCCAGCGCCAGCAGCGCACTCCAGTCGCCGAGAGCTTCGAGACATTCCGCCAGCATCCGCAACACGCGGGGTTGATTCGGCGACGCCGCCCTCTGGTTCGTCAACGTCTGCGCCGCCTCCGTGTACTGTCGCGCGGCCATCTGCAATTCCGCCCGGGTCAGCCCGACCGCGAGCGTCGCACCCGGCGTCGACTCGCTCGCCTTCTGCAACAGCGCGTCGCGATCGGCCGTATCACCGATCTCGTTGGCGGCGCGCGCCGCGCCGAGGTAGTTCACCAGAGGCAGGTCTACGCCCTCCGCGTCGGTCGCGAGCGCTTTGCGAGCACCCGGCCAGTCACCTTCTCCGGCAAGCAGCAAACCGCGCACCGTGCGCGCCTGCGCCACCCGCGCGCGCCGATTCTGTTGCCATGCCGCAACGCCCGCACCGCTGCGGATCAATCGCATCAGCAGTCCGCTGACGATGCGCAGCAGAAAGTAACCGACGATCAACGCGAGCACGGCGAACCAGAGGCTCGTCTCGAGGCTCATGCTCTCATAGCTGACGAGCACATAACCCGGGTCGCGCGCCATCAACGTACCCACGGCGCCGCCGACGACCAGCGCGACAACCAGATAGATCAGCGCGCGTCTCATGTCCCTTCACCCGGCGTCGACACCGGTGCGCGTGCTGCCGCGGGCGTCAGGACCTTGCGCAATGCAGCAGCAGAGCCGGCAATGTCGGGCAGCGCGCGGTTCACCTGTAGCGCGAGCAGCTGATCTATTTCGGCCCGCGCCGCCGTCACTTCGGAAGCGCCAGTGTCGAGGTAGTCGTCGAGCCAACGTCGAACGGATTCGAGGCTCTGCTGATAGACGACTTCGTCATGGCGCAGCAGCGCGACCTGCGCCGTCTGCAGCATGAGGCCGAGATTCACGCGCAGATATGTCGCTTCGTCGGGACCGAGCGGCGGGCGCGCGGCCTCGCCTCGTCGATGGAACGCAAACAACGACAGGAACTTCTGCCACGCCAACGACGCGGTCGAGACCTGCGCCGCGTCGCTCGTTGCGGGCGCCGGCGTCGACACGAAGCGCGCCCCGCGCATCGGCAGGTCGGGCAACGACTTCTGCAGCGATTGCAGGCGCGCGAATGTCGCATCGATGTCGACGAGGGTCACGTCGCGCAGCGACGCTATCTCGCCGCTGAGTGCCGTGCGAACGTCAGCCAGCGTCGCGTCGTCGATCTGATCGACGATCGACTGCGCGGCCAGCAGCATTGCGAGTGCGGCGCGAACGTCGCGTGTCACCAGCAGCCTGTCGTTGGCGCCTTGAACCAGGAACGACGCCTCCGCGAGCCTCAGCGCCCGTTGCGGCAGCGCCGACGATGCTGCGGGAGATTCCGCGCCAGTGGCGGGTGCATCGACCTCGCCGCGCTCGTCGACCCGGGACTGTCGCTCGTTCAAGCGAGCATCGAGAGCCCTGGCCTGTTCCGTCAGGCGAGCGAGTTCATCGGCCTGCCGCTGTTGCGCGGTGCGCAGCGACTCGAATTCGCCGCCGCTCACCGACGCCGGCACCCCAACGATGTAGCGCTGGTAGTACGGATATCCTGCGAGCCCCAGTGCAGCGAGCGCGAGCAGCGTCGCAAACCACGCCAACGCCCTGCCCCCGCGCCGCGCGGGCGCTGCGCCCGCCCGACTCGTCGAGTCGCGGCCGGTATTGCCTTCGCTCATTTCGTTTCCTCGTCTCGCTTCCGAAGCGCTTCGATCGTCGCACCTGCCCCTGCGCCGCCGGCAACTGTCACGCGCCGGAATCCGAGACTTCTCAGTTCCCCGGCCACACGCTCCGACGGCGCCACTACAACGATGCCTTCGTCCCCGCCGACCGCTCGCCAGGCCGGCGCGAATGCGCGCGCGCCGTCGGCGCTCGAGACGACGACCGCGCCGATCACCACACCGTCGCGGAGTTTCGCCGCCAGACGGGCGACTGGTACGGCCACCCGTTCGTACAGCACCAACGACGTGACGCGTGCACCGCGTCCGGACAGTTCCTCCGCGAGCAACGGGCGTCCACCGCGACCCGCGCAGATCAATACCCGCTGCCCGACTACTCGACTGAGCGGCGCGAGCGCCAGTATACCCTCCGACGACTCGGTCTCCGGTCGCTGCGCCGCGATTCCGCGTTCGGCGAGCGCGCGCGCCGTTGCCGCACCCACCGCAATCCACGTCAGTTCCGGGCGTTGCTTCCACTCGGCATCGATCCGCTCCAGCGCGAATCGAGCGGCATGTGCGGAAACACAGATCACTATTGCGAAGCGATCGAGCTCGCGCATGACGTCGCGCCACTCCGCGTCGTCCAGCGGAAGAATCTCGAGCACCGGAACGCAATGCACTGCATGACCCACGGCACGCAGCGCCTCGGCGAGTTCCGACGCGCCCGGTTCGGTCCGCGTGACGAGCACCGTCGCGCCGCTGTCAGTCATCGACACCATGGTGACCCCGGCGCAACTCGTCGAGGATTTCGTCAGCACCCTGACGTCGCAGTTCGGCCGCGGCCTGAGCACCCAGCACGTCGGGATCGCCACCGGCTACGACGCATCGCAACACGCGGCTGCCCGAACCGTTCGCGATCAGCGCGCGCATCTGCAGTTGGCCGTCGACCTCCACAGCGTACGCCGCGATCGGCAGCGAGCAGTCCGCACCGAGATGGCGGCTGACCGCGCGCTCCGCACCGACGCAGCGCGCCACGGCGTGATCGTTCAGCGGTCGCAGCAGTTCGATCACGTCCGGTCGGGAGGCGCTGCATTCGACGCCGAGCGCGCCCTGACCGGCGGCGGGCAGACTGTCGTCGAGGCTCAGAAACTCGCGGATCCGATCGGCGAGCCCGAGCCGCTGCAACCCGGTACCTGCCAGCACCAGCGCGTCGTATTCCCCGGCGTCGAGTTTGTCGAGACGGGTGTTCACGTTGCCGCGCACCGGCGCCACGACCAGATCACTCCGCCGCGCCAGCAACTGCGCTTGCCGCCGCAGGCTCGACGACCCAACGCGAGCACCGGTCGGAAGCTCCGCCACCGAACGCGAGCGCTGACTGACGAGCACGTCGCGCACTTCGTTTCGATAGCCGATGACCGGCACCACGAAACCCGGCGCCAGATCCGCCGGCACGTCCTTCATCGAATGCACCGCTACATCGGCACGTCCGTCGGCAACGGCGCTCTCGAGTTCCTTTATGAACAGACCTTTGCCACCGATCTCACTAAGGGGCGCGGACAACCACTGGTCGCCCTTGGTCGTCAGCCCCACCAGTTCGACCTTCAGCTGCGGATGCACTCGAACCAGCTGCGCCTTGACGAACTCTGCCTGCCACAGCGCTAGACGGCTCTTGCGGGTGGCGATACGCAACGTGGCGATGGTCACAGCTTCTGGATATAGCGGCGGATCGACGACACGTGCCGTCGACTGATGTCGATGCCGGTCGGCACGTCGCGCAAGCGGATCTGATACTGCCCGTCTTCGTTGCGCTCGAGCCCCTCGATGTACTTGGTTGCGACGAGCGCGTTGCGGTGCACGCGAACGAACCGCGCGCCGAACTCGTTCTCGAGCTCCTGCAGCGTTTCGTCTATCAGCAGCTCGCCGTTCGCGTGGCGCATCGTCACGTACTTCTGATCGGCCTGGAAGAAACGCACATCGTCGATCGGCACCAGCTCGATGCCCTTGCGCGTGCGCGCGGAGATGTGGCTGCGTTGCGATCCTTCTTCGCGCGCGAGCGCCGCCAGCTGCGCGCGATTGCTGCGCGTCGCTGAACCGAGCACGCCGATCAGGTCGTCGCGGCGCACCGGCTTCAGCAGATAGCCGACGGCCTGCACCTTGAACGCTTCGATCGCGTGCTCCTCGTATGCCGTGCAGAACACGACGGCTGGCGGCTGTTCCATGCCAGCCATGTGGCGCGCTGCTTCGAGCCCGTCCATTCCCGGCATGCGAATGTCGAGCAACACGACGTCTGGCTGGGTCGTTTCACATCGCTCTACTGCCTGCATGCCGTTCGCCGCCTGACCCACGACGTCGTAGCCAGACAGGTCGCTCAACATCCGCGCGATACGATCGCGCGCGAGCTGCTCATCGTCGACTATGAGTACCTTCACCGCTTAAGACACCTCCCTCATCAGCTCAGACTCGTCCAGCGCGCGGTGCGGATACCGCAGCATCGTCACGTAAAGGTCGCCTTCCGCCTCGGCCGTCAGCTCGGCCGCGTCGTTGTACAACACGTTCAAACGGCTGCGGATGTTGTTCACCGCCATCTTGTTGCCTTGCGTCTGCGCCCGATACTCCGGGCTGGGCAGCGGATTGGTGATCCGCACGCTGACGACGTTGCGATCGTAACGCAGCGTGACCGTGATCGTGCCGCCGTCCGGCAGCGGCTGAATGCCGTGATAGATCGCGTTCTCGAGCAACGGCTGGAGCGTCAGCAACGGAATCTTCAGCCCGTGCGGATACTCACCGATGTCCCAGGCCAGGCGCAGCCGATCGCCCAACCGCAGTTGTTCGATCCGTACATACCGCTCACACAGTTCGAGTTCTTCCGTCAGCAGCACCTGATTGCCGGCGTCGTTGAGGCTGGCACGAAACAGTTCCGACAGGTCTTCCACCACTGATTCGGCCGTCTCCGGATCGACCGAAATCAGGCTCGCGATGATGTTCATGCTGTTGAACAGGAAGTGCGGCCGGATGCGCGACTGCAATGCCTGGATGCGCGACTGCAACTCCGATTGCTCCTGCTCGCGCAGTTGCTGCTGAACATAGAAGTAGCGAAGCACCATGCCGGCGATGATGCAGGCAATGCCCAACTGCTTTGCGATCGCTACCCAGTCGACCGGCACGCGCTGATAGCTCATCGTGCCGGCTACGACCCTGTCGGCGCCGAGACTGACCGCAAGCGTCAGCAGCGCGATCATCACGAAAGCGAGCAACGCGCCGCGCGCGAGTCCCATCTGCGCGAGCCAGCGCCGCGTGCCGCACAGCGCGCCAGCGCTCATCAGCACCACCCACTGCACGTATAGCGACTTCAGCGCCAACCCTTCCCACGTGAGAGGTCCGCCGGCGAACAGCAGCACGAGGACGAGCAGTTCACCTACGAGCACGACGATGCTGAGGGCCGGTGCGTTGCAGAGATCGGGAATGACGAACCGGGTGGGTCGCGTCTGATCGATCGGTGCCGCGGCCACTACGTTTAGGTCTCCCATCCCGCGCGCCCGGAAGCGCTGCTCAAATTGCTACAATCGTCCGTCTTCTCAAACGTCGAAGCCGCGATGTCCGATCATTCTGGCGACTCTGGTGCTTCTGGCAAACTCTGGGGCGGTCGCTTCAGCGAGCCCACTGACCGATTCGTCGAGCGGTTCACCGCATCGGTTGGATTCGATGCGCGGTTATACCACCACGACATTCAAGGCTCCATCGCTCACGCCCGCATGCTGGCGCACGTCGGCGTGCTTTCAGACAACGAATGCGGCGTCATCGTCGATGGTCTGAACACGATTCACGAGGAAATAGACGCAGGTCGGTTTTCGTGGTCGGTGGCGCGCGAAGACGTGCACATGAACGTCGAATCCCGCCTCATCGAGATCGTTGGAGACGTCGGCAAGCGATTGCACACCGGTCGCTCCCGCAACGATCAGATCGCTACCGACATCCGGCTGTACCTGCGCGACGAAATC
>DATJGR010000242.1:0-2532 GCA_035494855.1 Pseudomonadales bacterium
ACGCGCTGAGTCTGCACGTTGCCGGCCTGCTTCGCCTGTTCGCCGGCTTGCGACAGATACGCCTCGCCGCCTTTGCGATACAGATCGGCCAGTGCTTTCTTCTTCTTCGGATCGTCGACCACCAGCCAACGCCAGCCTTGCGAGTTCGAACCGGTCGGGGCTTGCACGGCGAGTTCGAGGCACTCCATGATCACTTCGCGCGGTACTTTCCGATCGAGGTCGAGGCGCTTGCGGACGGCGCGTGTCGTGGCCAGCAATTCGTCGGTCATCGCGAGATCGAATTTCATCGTGTCACCCGTCCTGGTCTTGAAGGAAAGAGGCGCAGTGTATCCGACTCGTCCCGGACGGCTCCACCTGCTGCAGGCTGCGGGTGTGCTGCTCGTTCTTCTCATCGCACAGCAGCAACAGCTGATCACGATTCAGGGTTCCGGTCGTGTTGCCTCTGCCTGGCCCGATGCGATTCACGGCGCATGGTTTGCGTGCGTGACGTGGATCGTGCTGTCGCTCGTCGGCTCCCGGTATCGACGCAGCGTGACTGTCTTGTCGACGGTGGGGATCGGCGTCGCGATTGCAGTCGGCACGGAGCTGCTGCAGGCGGTCACCGGCGGCGACGCCGAGGTCGGCGACGTCTGTTTCGACATGATCGGAATGACCGCCGCGATCTGCGCATGGTGCGGGCACAGAAAGCTGATTCCGCGACGGCTCGGCGTCGCTCTGGCCGCGCTGTTGCTGGTCGTTTCGCTGTGGCCGATCGTGCCGCCGCTCCTGCTCGACCGTTATCGCGATTCGATCGCGCCGGATCTGGTGCGATTCGATTCGCCGCGTGCGAGCGAACTCGTCAGCAGCAGCAGCGTGGCGCAGATCGAGGCGGCGCCCGAAGGTTGGTCGATCACGGGGCCCGTGTTGGGAATCACGCTTGCGGCCGAGAAATGGCCGGGGGTCTATCTGGCGGACCCGATTCCGGATTGGCGACGCTATTCGACGCTCGAGGTCGATGCGTTCGTCGAGGGTCGAGCGCCGATGCCAATCACGATTTCGGTGCGGTTGGACCATGCGAGCGTCGATCACGTCTATCGGCAGTTCACCTGCGCGCCCGGACCGTGTCGTCTGCAGCTGCCGTTCGCCGATCTGTTCGACCGTGCGGTGGCGCGCGTCAACGCGGTGGTGATCTATTCCGAGCGCGATCAAGCCGGGCGCATGTTCTTCCTCGGCCGCGTCGCGCTTCGCGAGTAGACTGCGTCGAACCTCTCGCCGGCGACGCACGATGGCCATGAAATCCGTTTCCATCTGTGGCGCGCTCTTCTTCGCCTTGCTCGCGCTTACCGCTCGAGCGGATCTCGACGAAGACATCGACGAGGAAGCGGCCGCGGTCGAAGCCAACGTCATCGCCTGGCATCGAGACATTCACGAAAACCCAGAGCTCTCCAATCACGAGATTCGCACCGCGGCGCTGGTGGCGTCTTACCTCAAGACGCTCGACATCGAAGTGACGACCGGTGTCGCGCACACTGGCGTGGTCGGAATCCTGCACGGCGACAGGCCCCGCGGCGGGAAGGCCGGCAAAGTGGTGGCGTTGCGCGCCGATATGGACGCGTTGCCGGTGGCGGAAGAAACGGGTCTGCCTTACGCGTCTACCGTGACGAGCCAGTATCAAGGGCAGGATGTCGGCGTCATGCACGCGTGCGGTCACGACAACCACATTGCAATCCTCATGGGCGCCGCAAAAGTGCTCGCGGGCGTTCGCGCGCAGTTGCCCGGCACCGTGAAGTTCATCTTCCAACCGGCGGAAGAAGGGGCGCCGCCGGGCGAGGAAGGCGGCGCGGGCATGATGGTGCGCGAAGGTGTATTGAAGAACCCGGATGTCGATGCGATCTTCGGTCTGCACGTCATGCAGCTCGATGGGACCGGTCAGGTCTCGATGCGTCCGCTCGGCGCAATGGCGAGCTCGCAGCGTTTCGAAATCGTCGTGAAGGGGCGCCAGACGCACGGTGCGACACCGTGGTCGGGTATCGATCCGATCGTCGTTGCGTCGCAGATCGTCGGCGGATTGCAGACGATCGTGAGCCGGCGCGTGGATATCTCCTCGTCGCCCGCCGTGGTGACCGTCGGTACGTTTCACAGCGGCACGCGCAACAACATCATTCCCGACGATGCGAAGCTGGCCGGCACGATCCGGACGTTCGACCCTGCGGTCAGCGAGGCCGTGCGTGATGAGATGCGGCAGATCGCGACCGGCATCGCGCAGTCACAGGGCGCGGAGGCGACGTTGTCGTTCAGCGAAGGCAATCCCGCGACGATCAACGATCCGGCGCTGCTCGAGCAGATGCGACCGACGCTCGTGCGGATCTACGGTGATGCGAACGTGCGCGTCAGCCGCCCTTTGATGCTCGCCGAGGATTTCGCGTTCTACCAGCAGCAGGTGCCGGGATTGTTCTTCTTTGTCGGCGTGCGGCCGCCCGCTGTCGCGGCCGACGCCGCCATACCGAACCATTCGCCGAGATTCTTCGCCGACGAGAACGCGTTGAAGGACGC
>DATJGR010000243.1:0-11151 GCA_035494855.1 Pseudomonadales bacterium
CTTCCGACCAGTTCGTCACCGACGTCGAACGTAGCGCAACGCCGGGATCCTGTGCTGCTTTTCGGTCGATGATCCGTACCAGGACGGCGTTGCTCTCCGAATCGCGGATCTCGATGACGAGCGTCGCCTCTCCGACCGCCGAAAGATAGATGTTGCTGCGCCCGACCGCATCGGGCGGCACGAAAGACACGACGTCCACCAGCCCGCCCCAGATCGCGAGCGTGTCCGGGCCGGGCTGATCGACGATCTCGAATTTCTGCGATTGCGCGAGTGCCGTCTTGAACGCCTCGCCAACGACTGAGCGAAGGCGCTCCTTCTGTTCCTCCGTGAGCGGGAACTGCGAGGCTGTGGTGGACGCGGCGCGGGGCACTCTCTTCACCGGGCGATATTCGATACCGGCGCCGATCAGCATGATTTTCGAGTAGCCGGCGAGCGAGAAATCGGGGCGCATCCAGGCGGCTTTTGCTTTGCTGCCCTTCACTTTCGCCAACCCGTCGTACGTCAGATCGGATTCGAGTTCCGGGGCACTTCCATGGCTATTGCTGCTGGTGCATCCGCCGACCACCAGCCAGGCCAGCACCGCGGCTGCAATCACGACGATCCGCATCACTGCTGGTCTCCCTGCCCCCGTTCGTTGTGTCGGGATTCTAACGTGACCTCGATTGTTTGGTTGGAGTTTGGCGTTTGTCTATGATGGCTGCGATCCTATCGGAGCGGGCAATGCAGACGACGATGCAACTCTTCCGCATGCTGATCGTGGCGTCGGCACTGTGCATGAGCGTTTCGTACGCGGCCGAACCGGACGCACCAGCGCCACCACCGGAAACGGCAGCAGCGCCGGCAGCACCACCTTCGGGTATCAGTGAAGCGCAGCGCAAGAACCTGCTGCTCGCGAACATTCCGTTCGGTAAAGACGAAGGAGATGGATTCTGGCCGCTGTTTCGTGACTATCGCCGCGACATCCTGAAACTGCAGGACCAGCGCGCCAAAGTCGTGGCGGAATACGCGGAGACGTTTCGCACGATGTCGGGCGATCAGGCGAAGGCGATGGTCGAGAGCTTTCTCGCGGCCGACGAAGGCATCGTCAAGGTCAAACGCGACTATCTGAAGAAGTTCCGGAAGTTCCTTCCCGAAACCAAAGTCGCGCGCGTGTTCCTGATCGACGAGCGGATCGACGGCGCGGAAGCGGCGCAGCTGCTATCGAAGATCCCGGTAAGCGGCGAGGCGACCGAACCATAGAAGGCACGCCGTCACTCGCCGATCGAAGAACTGCCGAGGATGTTGCCGATGCGCAGGAAGTAGGCGCGATGGCCGCCCTGCGCGAATCCGTAGCCGATGTACAGCGGCCCGAGCGGCGAGTTGAAACCCATGTAGGCGCTTGCGTTGACGAGGCCTTCCTCGAGGAGATCGTCGGCGTGCTCCTCGGTATTGCCGTATTCGAGCGTCATGCCGACATACGGCGGCAGCCAGCCGGTCGCAAACAGCTTGTAGCGGTATCCGAGCAGTACCATGCCGAAGTTCTGGCCGCTCAATTCGTTCGGCTCGAATCCCGACAGGCGAAAAATTCCGCCGGCGAGAAACACGTTCTGTATCGGCGCGTCGCCTTCGCGCGTCAGCCCGAGCCGTCCGCCGAGCAGCAGCGTGTGCAACCCCCACGTCTTCGCCGTGAACATCGACCCTTCGAACTGCTGGAAGTCGTTGTCAGCTCCAAGCGAGGTGCGTGACCAGAGGTATTCGAATCCCGCGTACGTTCCGCGCGACGGAAAGTAGCGGTTGTCGATGCGATCCCACGTGCCGTCCATGAACCACTCGCCGCCGTCGAAGGCGCCTTTCGGCACGGTCGGGTCGCCTACGCGAACCTGCGTCGATCCTGCGTAACGTCGGATGCCCGCGAACAGCGCCGCGTGGCGCCAGAATTCGCGTCCCATTTCGAACGATCCGCCCCATTTCTCGATATCGATCTGTCCGAGCTTGTCGCCTTGAGGATTGAACTCGGTCAGGTTCTGTCGGTCCGCGAACAGCTTCGGCACGACGATCCACTTCAGCTCGTCGCCCAACGGTTTGTACAGTTCGGCGAGCACGCCTTGATTCTGTCCGAGCTGCACCATCCCGCGGAATTCGCTGCCGAGATCGTCGACGTTGGTCTTCAGGAACGCGAGCCGAACGTCGATGGCCGACGAATCACTGACGCCGGTGAAGTCGACGCCCGTCTCCACGAACGAAGTGCCGCGCTCGTCCTGCTTCACCGTCACGAGCAGGCCGTACTTGCCGTCTTCGTTGACGATTTCGTACGTGGCACGATCGAGAAAGCCGAGCGCGTAGATCTGTTGGATGTCCGTTTCGAGACGCGCCTCATCCAACGGTTTGCCGAGGTCGACGTGCAGGCGGGCGTAGATCACCGCGTCGGAGAAGCGTGAGCGATTGTTCAAGCGCACGAACTGGATATTCGGCGAGCCGGTGACGCAACCCGCCATCTGCGCGCGATACGCCGCGTACTCTTCTTCGGAAACGCCCAACGGCGCCAATCTGTCGCGCAGCGCATCCGCGGCCTCGTAGCCGAGAGGAATCGACTGATCGATCTTCCCGAAGTCCACTGAGCCGATTTCGCTGCCGAGGTTCGGTACGATCAGCACGTCCTTCGGTGTCAACAGCGATTCCTGTCGCTCGGTGTTGTTCACCACCATGATGCCGCTGAGCTGACTCGTGATCGAAACGAAGTCGGTCAGTTCGTCACGGGTGTACAACGGTGTTCCGACGTCCACGGCGATGAGAATGTCTGCCCCCATGCCCTGCACGACGTTCACCGGCAGATTGTTGACGATGCCACCATCCACCAGCAGATGTCCCTGGAAGTCGATCGGCGAGAACAGACCCGGAATCGACATGCTCGCGCGCATCGCTGTCGCGAGGTCGCCTTGTGAAATGACGACGGGCTTGCCGGTGACGATGTCCGCGGCGATCGCACGGAACGGAATCGGCAGCTCGTCGAAGTTCTTGGACTGAACGCGCTCGCTCGTGGCGGTCTGCAGGAAAAACTGGATCTTCTGGCCACTGATCGCGCCGCGCGGCAGCAGCGACGACTTCGAACCCACGCCGAACTTCGGTCCGAACAGCGCGAGGTCGTCGTCGCGTTTGCGCCGGTAGGGACGTTCAGCGCGAATCGTGTTGTCGGCGAAGATGTCGGACCAGTTCAGCTGCCGTATCACTTCCTCGAGCTGATCGGACGTCATACCGGTTGCGTACAAACCGCCAACGATCGACCCCATGCTGGTGCCGGCGACATAGTCGATCGGTATACGCAGCTGTTCGAGCACGCGGATCACGCCGACGTGCGCGATGCCGCGTGCGCCGCCACCGCCGAGCACGAGACCGATGCGCGGCCGATCGGTCGGCGGCGGTCTGCACAATTCGTCGGCGTGCACCGAAACAGGGTGCGCGATCGAAATGAACAAAGTGGCAATGGCGGCGAGGACTCGCCGCGGAGGTGCAGGGCAACGGAACATGCCGACGTCTCCGGACGTGGTTTTGCGCAGACAAATGGCGGGGTGCTGCAAGCGACCGGGAGCCTACCCGTTGCGTTACGACCGATCAACGATGCCTTGCGTTACCATGCCGATCCTCGTCGGACAAAAGTGCGCCTGAATCGAAATGGTTGGACTCGCGGACGAAGCAGCCGCTTCGAGCTGGTACGAAGAGAAGCAGTCGGCGTGGCTCTATCGCGTGCTCGCGGAAGTGGAGTCGCGTGCGACGCTGTCGCAGTTGTTCACCACGCTCGCCCACGAGGCCGACGAGCAGGCCTCGTTGTGGGCCGCCAAGATGTCGCCGGGCGGCGCAGCGCTGCCCGAATTCTCACCAACCGCGCGCGCACGGATCGTCGCGTGGCTCGCGCGCCGCTTCGGCGTGAAACCGATCCGGCAGGTATTGGCCGGCATGAAAGTGCGCGGCATGTCCGCCTATTCGGGCGCGCATCCGGGCGGCCACTCGATGCCGGCCACGGTCGAGGAGGTCGGCCAATCGCACCGCGGCGTCGGCGGCGGCAATCTGCGCGCCGCGGTGTTCGGTGCAAACGACGGTCTGATCTCGAACGCGAGCCTGATCATGGGCATCGCCGGCGCCACGTCGGACAGCCACATGATTCTGCTCACCGGCGTCGCCGGGTTGCTGGCCGGGGCACTGTCGATGGCCTCCGGCGAGTTCGTCTCGGTGCGTTCGCAACGCGAACTGTACGAACACCAGATTTCACTCGAGCAGGACGAGCTCGACGAATACCCGGAAGAAGAGGCGGAAGAACTCGCGCTGATCTATGCGGCGCGCGGCATGAATCTCGAGGAAGCGCGCGCGGTAGCGCACAAGATGCTGTCCGATCCGAAGCACGCGCTCGACGTGCTCGCGCGCGAAGAACTCGGCCTGAATCCCGACGATCTCGGCTCCGCGTGGGGTGCGGCTGGCTTCTCGTTCATGTGTTTCGGCGCCGGCGCGCTGGTGCCGCTGTTGCCGTTCCTGATCGGCGCCGGCGGACTCGTCGCGGCCGGCGCGCTCACCGGCTGCGCATTGTTCGGGCTCGGCGCAGCCATCAGTCTTTTCACCGGTCGGCGTGCGTTGCACGGCGGCGTGCGGATGCTGTGCATCGGTCTCGCCGCGGCGGCGCTCACGTATGGCCTCGGCTACCTCGTCGGTGCCGGCGTAGGCTGAACCGCTCGCCCCCGAACACGGTCGTTAGCGAGTCGATCCGGACTGCTACTGCGCTTGCCCTTCCGGCATGTCGACCGGCGCGTAGTAGTGCTTTTCACCGAGCGCGCCCACACGCGCCCAGAACTCCGGTCCACCGGCTTTGCCGACGGTGTCGAGGTCGGCCATTTGCCGCCAGATCGACCATGCGTCCGGATTCAGTGCGACCGCCTGTTCGAGTATCTGCAGACCTTCGTCACGGCGTCCGTGTTCCACCAGGTATCGGCCGAGTCGGAACGTTGCGTGTGCGCGCGCAATGTCGGCGGTGAATCGCGGCGTGCGCTTTCGAGCTTCTGCTCCGTCCAGCGCAAACTTGCTCGCGGTGCCGCGAGCGACCCAGTCGCGGATCGCGTCGAGATAGCGCCGGCGCGCGGCCGCGCCCGCCTGCATTTCTTCCTTCGGCATTTCGTAGGTGGTCGGATTCATCTTGCGGAATCCTTCCGTGACGCCGGCCGTTTCGGTCGGCCGGACGATGTGGCCCTGTTCGTCGATCCACACCGCCTGCGGCACGTTGATCATGTTGTATTCGCGTGCGACCACGTGATCGACGTCGATCAGACACGGATACGTCGGTTTGGCCTGTTCGATCCAGGGTCGTGCGGCATCGGCGCCTCTACTTTCGAGCGCGACCGCGATGACGACGAACTTCTTGCTCTTGAGCTCTTCGTACAATGCCTGCCACACGGGCAGGTCGAGTCTACAGCCTCACCAGGACGCCCAACTCGCCAACAATACTTTGCTGCCGCGATAGTCGGACAGATGGTGCGTGCGGCCGTCGAGGTCGGGCAATGCGAAATCCGGCGCTTCGAGCGATCGCAACGCGGCGTCGCGCGCGTCGGCCGGCTCTTCGAGCACCCAGCAGTCGCCGGATTCGGTGCCGACCCACGGGCGGTGCGTCAGTTCGGCGAACGCGGCGATGTTGACCTTGCGCCCGTGGTGGACGTGTCGCTCGCGTCCGGGCGGAATCGGAATGCACACCGCGTCTCTGCAGAAGCCCTCGGGTTTCAGCGCGAAGCCTGTTACCGCTTCGAATTTCTGCGGCGTCAGCCACAGGTCCGTTCCATCGGGCCGGTCGGTCACCTTGTGAACGCCGCCGGTTGAAATGATCGTGGTCATGATTCGCCTCCTCAGCTACCGGTGAACCGCGCGGGGCGCCGTTCGAGGAACGAGGCTACACCTTCTTTGTGGTCGTTGGACTTGAAACACTCAGCAAGCGCCTTCGTGTGGCGCTGCATGTGTTCCGACACCTCGGCGCCGAGGCCTTCGTACACCATCGACTTGATGCGGGTCTGCGAGAACGGCGACCCTTCCGCGATGCGACGCGCCAACGCCAGCGCGGCACCGTGCAATTCCTCGCTCGGAACCACCTGATCGACGTAGCCGATCTGCAGCGCTTCTTCGGCAGTGAGGAAGTCGCCGGTGTACAGCAGCTTGAGTGCGCGCTGGGTTCCGATGAGTCGTGGCAGCAACCAGCTGCCGGCGCCGGTATCCGGCACCAGACCCCGATGGACGAAATTCCATGCGAAGCGCGCTTTCGGCGAAGCGATACGGATGTCGCATTGCGAACTGAACTCTGCGCCCATGCCCACCGCCGGTCCGTCGATCGCACCGACCACGGGTTTCGGGCATTCGACGATCGGCCACCAGCGGCCGCGCTCCTCGGAGCCGCCCCGCAAGCCGCGTTGCGCGCCGGGCACCGTTGCGAGATCCGCCAGGTCGGTGCCGGCGCAGAATGCCCCGGGTGCGCCGGTGATGATCAGCGCCCGAGTGGATTTGTCAGCGCCAGCCTCGGCAACGCGCTCGAGAAACTCGCCGAGCATCGCGTACGTCATCGCATTGCGTTTCTCGGGTCGATTGATGGTGACGATGCCGACGGCACCGTCGGTTTCGTATCGAATCAGATCGGTCATCGCTTCCCCCAGCCGCTGTGTACAGGCCTGCTACCGTACCCGAGTTCGGTGGCCCCGCGGTAGTCAGAGGAAGCGGGCTACCTTGTCGCGGTAACCGCGGCTCACCTTCAGGCGCGCGCCCTGCGTGAGCGTGACGAAGAACTCGCCGTTGTCGTGTGCCGTGAGCCCCACCACGTGCTGCGCGTTGATCAGCGTGGAGCGATGCACGCGCAGGAACAGCGCCGGGTCGAGCACGGCCTCGAGCTGCTTCATCGTCACCCGCATCACGTGCGTCTTGTGCTTCACGTGAATGCACATGTAGTCGCCCGCGGCGTCGATCCACTCGATGTCGCGCACCGGCACCAGTGCGACGTCGGCGCTGTCGCGTATCGTCAAGCGCTCCGGATAACGGTGCTCGGCGCGTTGTTCGGCAAGCGACTCGATCGTCGATTCGGAATGTCCCGTCATCGACACGATGAGGCTCATGAGACGACCTTTCTGATCGACCGCGCGCAACGCCTCGGCCATCGATCGCGCGCGTCTAACGGCGTCCTCAAGGCGCGATTGCTCCACCGGTTTCAGCAGATAGTCGACGGCGTGCACCTCGAACGCATTGACGGCGTACTGATCGAACGCGGTCACGAACACGATCAGCGGCATCGAGTCGCTCTGCAGTTCACGCACCACGTCGAAGCCGTTCAGTCCGGGCATCTGAATGTCGAGAAAAACCAGGTCCGGCACTTCACGAGCGATCGATGCGAGCGCCTCGCGACCGTTTTTGCACTCGCCGACGATGTGGACACCGACGATGTCAGCCAGCCGCAGGCGCAAACCACGCCGTGCCAGCGCTTCGTCGTCGACGATCAGCGCGCGCAGTGGCGCGCTCACGATGTTTCGAAGGGGATCCGCACGCATACCTGGAGCCCTTGTGGGATGACGTTCGTCATCGTAAAGGAATGTTCGCGAGGATAGATCTCGTGCAAACGCTGCCGCGTGTTGACGAGTCCGACGCCACGCGTAGTCTGCGCGGCCGAGTGGGAACCGTTGGCGACCGGTTCGGCAAGACCCGGACCGTCGTCGGTGATTTCCACCTGCAGTTGCACGCCGCGCACGTGCGCGTCGATGCGGATGGTGCCGCCGCGCTCGCGTGGCGCAATGGCATACTTGATCGCGTTCTCCACGATCGGTTGCAGCAGCAGGCTCGGAATGAGTGCGCGCCGCGCCAGCGTTTCGACGTTGGCCTCCACCTTCAGGCGTTCGTCGAAGCGTACCTGTTCGATGTCGAGATACAGCTGCAGCGCGGCGAGTTCCTGATCGAGCGAAACGCGCTGCATCGGATCGTTGTCGAGCGAGTAGCGCAGGAAACGCGACAGCCGCGTCACCATCTGGTTGGCGTCGTCGGTATTGCGTTCCAGGATCAGCGTCGAGATCGCGTTCAGGGTGTTGAACAGAAAGTGCGGATTGAGCTGGTAGCGCAACATCTTCAGTTGCGCTTCGTGTGCCATCGCGGTGACGCGCAATACCTTTTCGGTCTCCCGCTGCAGCATCTGGTAGTACTTGATGCCGAAGTAGAAACCACTCCAGAGCAGCATCACGTAGAACGAGGCCTGGATACCCTCGAAATAGCCGAGCCACCCCATCGGCTCGAACTCGTCGAAGATGTAGGCGACCGCAAGGTTCTTGGACGCCTGCCACAGTCCGCCGACCACGTACGACAGAACCGCTGCGGTCGCTATACGCAGCGTCAGCGAACGGGTCCACAGGGCGCGATACGCATAGCGTAGAAGGCTCGAGAGCAACATCCCGACCAGCGCGGCGAAGGTGTACAGTGCGATCACGTGCGGCCGGTCCGGATTGTCCATCCAGTACACCCAGCCGATCGCGCTTGCGAACGCCCAACTGGTCCAGCCGACCCACTGCACCAGCCAGAACTGCAGCTCGCGGTGCGACAGTGCGCGTGCGATGCGGCCCGGGGGCGGCTTCAGAGGAGTGGCTTCGCTCATCCGTCGATTCTAGTGAGCAGCCACGGTGTCACCGCAACTGCTGCCGCAACTCGTCGCACCACAGACTCGGTTCGTCGCCGGCGGATCAGCTGGTCGGCGCCGGAATGACCGTCGCGGTCAGGCGGGCGACGCAGACCAGGCGGTCGTCCTCGGTGCGGATTTCGATACCCCAGACGTGCGAGGTTCGCCCGAGGTGGATCGCTTGTGCCACGCCGGTGACCATCCCGTCGCGCACGCCTCGCAGGTGGTTGGCATTCACGTCGAGCCCGACGCAAAGCCACTTCGTCTGGTCGACGCAGCACATCGAGGCGGCGCTGCCGAGCGTCTCCGCCAGCAGCACTGACGCGCCGCCGTGCAGCAGGCCCCACGGTTGCTTCGTTCGATGATCTACCGGCATCGTACCGGTGAGTGAGTTCTCACTCCAGGCGGTGATCCGGATGCCCAGCGCCGACACCGCGGTGCCCTCGTGGATGCGATTGAGTTCGCCGAGATCGGGCGCTGCGAACCAGATGCTCATCGGCTACGGCGCGGTGAGGGTTGCGCCAGCGCGTCGCGATGGAAGCCGGCGAGCTTCTTGTAGCGCTCGGCGATTTCGCCGAGTTCGGCGTCGCTGAAGTGATCGTGGATGTCGACGAAGCCGTTCGGACATCGATCCTCGACCATCTGCAGCACGCGCTCCGGTCCTGTCTCGCGGTTGTCGAGGGTGAGCTTGGCGGTCGGCTCCAGCCGCTGCTTCTCGTACCTCTTTAATGCCTGCTCGACGGTCGGTTCGTCGCGCAGCGCGTCGGCCAACGCGATGCCGTCGAGGATGCCTTGCGACGCGCCGTTCGATCCGTTCGGCCGCATCGCGTGCGCCGCATCGCCGAGCAGCGTGACGCGGCCGAACGTCCAGCGCGTCACGGGATCGCGATCGACCATCGGAAATTCGAACACGTGCTCGGTGGCGGCGAACAGCGCCGGTACGTCGAGCCAGTCGAAGCGCCAATCGGCGAAGGCCGGTGCGAAGTCGGCGAGACTGCCGCGGCGATTCCAGTCGGCGCGATTCGGCGGCAACGCGCCCGGCAGGCGTCGCTCGGCAACCCAGTTCATCTGCGAGCGACCCGAGCGCCGCGCAGATTCCGAGATCGGATAGATCACCGCTTTCAGATCGTTGTGCCCGATCATCACGCACGACCGGCCGTCGAGCACCGGTTCCCAGTCGGCCACACCGCGCCACAGCATCTGTCCCGAGTACACCGGGTTGCCTTCGTCGGGATAGAACGTCGCGCGCACGGCCGACATCAGGCCGTCGGCACCGATCAGCAATCCGCCGCGCTGGCTCGGTCGTGCAGTGCCGCTTTTTCGCTGGATGAAGTGAGCCGTCACTCCGTTCGCGTCCTGTTCGAACGCTGACAACGTGTGGCCTTCCTGCACGGCATCGGCGCCGAGTCGCGCGCGCACCGCATCGAGCAGCAGCTGCTGCAGTTCGCCGCGATGAATCGAGTACTGCGGCCACGCGTAACCCGCGTCGTAGCCGCGCGGTTCGCTCCAGATCGGTTTGCCGTGCTTCGAATGGAATCGCAGCGAACTGGTCAGGATCGCAGTCGCCTCCAATGCGTCTTTCAATCCCAACGCCCACAGCGCTTTCACGGAGTGCGGCAACAGGTTGATGCCGACGCCGAGCGGTCGGATCTCTTCCACCGCTTCGTACACGCGCGCCTGAATGCCGGCGGCGTGCAGCGCCAGCGCGCAGGTGAGCCCGGAGATGCCGGCGCCGATGATCAGCGCGTCGTTGCGTGGCTCGGTCATAGTGGACGTTTGCCCGGAAACGTTTGCTAACGGAACAGGGAACGTTAGTGTAAGGATCGCGTCGCGTAGAGCAACGCGAGTCCGAGAGGAGATGCAACCATGACCGCACAGCCATGACCGCAGAGCGCGCATACGTTCCGGCGGCCGGACACGATCGTTGGCTGTCCCTCTACGATCCGCTGACGCGCCTGCTCGGCGCGCAGGCGGCGTTGCGCGAGTTGCTGTCTCGCACGGAACTGAGGCCGGGCATGCGCATTCTCGACATCGGCTGCGGCACCGGAACGCTCGCCACGATGGTGAAGCTGCAACAGCCGCAGGTGGACGTCGTCGGGCTCGATCCCGATCCGAAAGCGCTCGAGCGGGCGAAGCGCAAAGCCGAACACGCAGGTGCAGCGGTCGATTTCGTGCTCGGGTTTGCCGACGCCATTCCGTTTCCGGACGCGTCGTTCGATCGGGTGATGTCGTCGTTCATGCTGCATCACCTCACGCTCGACGGGAAACGCGCCGCACTCGCCGACGTGGCGCGCGTGCTGAAACCCGGCGGAACGCTGCACGTCGTCGACTTCGTGTCGGCAGGCGACCGGCCGCGCGGCGTGTTCGCGCGCATGCTGCATGCGGACGACCACCTCACCGACAGCGGCGGCGGCCGCACCGTCGCGTTGCTCGAACGCGCCGGCTTCACGGGTGCAGCCGAGGTCGGAGCGCGGCGCACGCTGTTCGGGCCGGTGAGTTTCTATCGGGCG
>DATJGR010000244.1:0-7590 GCA_035494855.1 Pseudomonadales bacterium
GGCGATGCGCGCATCCACCATCGGAAGAAAGTCTTCTAGCGCCTCGAGTATCACCACTTCCGCGCCGAGTCGGCCCCAGACGCTGCCCAGTTCGAGCCCGATCACGCCGGCGCCGATGACACCGAGCTTCTTCGGAACCGCGTCGAATTCGAGCGCGCCCGTCGAATCGACGACGACGCCGTCGCTCAAGGGAGTCGGTTTGATGTCGACCGGCACCGAGCCGGGTGCGAGTATCACGTGCTGCGCATCTAGCACCTGCGATGCGCCGTCGTGCGGTTGAAATTCCACTTTTCGTCCGGCCAGCAGTTTCCCGGTGCCCGGCAGCCACGCGACACCGTTGCCCTGATAAAGAGTGGCGACGCCGCCGGTCAGCTTTGCAACGACCGCGTTCTTGTGCGCCATCATCTGGCCAACGTCCAGATCCACTTTCGTCGCTTTGATTCCCATCGCCGGCAGATGGTCGCGCGCCTCCACATACTTGTGAGACGCATCGAGCAGCGCTTTCGACGGGATGCATCCCCAGTTGAGACAGGTGCCACCCAGCACCGGCTTTCCCGCGGAATCCAGCGACTTGTCGATACACGCGGTCTTCATTCCGAGTTGCGCCGAGCGGATCGCGGCGTGATATCCGGCTGGACCGGCACCAATGACGATTACGTCGTATCCGGTGGTCATCGCAAATGCTCCGAGGGCGTGTACGTCACAGATCGAGCAGGATCCGCGCGGGATCCTCTAACAGTTCCTTGATGGTGACCAGGAACCTGACGGCTTCCTGACCGTCGATCAGCCGGTGATCGTACGACAACGCGAGGTACATCATCGGACGCGCCACGATCTGGCCGTCGAGCACCACCGGACGCTCCTGAATCTTGTGCATGCCGAGCACCGCCGTTTGCGGCGCGTTGAGAATCGGCGTCGACATCAGGGAGCCGAACACGCCGCCGTTAGAAATGGTGAACGTACCACCCGACATGTCCTCGATGGTCAACTTGCCGTCGCGCGCTTTCGTACCGTAGACGCGTATCTGCTCCTCGATCTGCGCAAGCCCGAGCGCGTCGGCGTCGCGAATGACGGGTACCACCAGACCACGATCGGTGCTCACCGCCACGCCGATGTCGTAATAGCCGTGATAGACGATATCGGTTTCGTCGATCGACGCATTCACCGCGGGGAAGCGCTTCAACGCTTCCACTGAGGCGCGAACGAAGAAGGACATGAATCCCAGCCGAATGCCGTTGTGGCGCTTCTCGAATTCGTCTTTGTGCCGGCTGCGCAGCGTCATGACGGCCTGCATGTCGACCTCGTTGAAGGTCGTCAGCATCGCCGCGGTGTGCTGCGCCTCGACCAGCCGACGCGCGATACTCGCGCGCAGCCGCGACATCGGCACACGGCGCTCCGCCCTGACGTCGGATGAAACAGGGGGGCTCGGAGGCGTGATCGTCGCGACCGGGGGCCCCGGCGTGCGCGCCGGCTTCTGCGCCGCGGCACGCAGAACGTCTTCCTTGGTCACGCGACCGTCTTTGCCGGTACCGTCGACGCGACCGAGCACAACGCCCTGCTCCGCCGCGAGTTTGCGCGCAGCGGGGCTCACGCTGGCCGCTTCGCGTTCGAGGGCCGCCTTTATTGCCGGCTCCGCGGCAGGTTTTGCGGTCGCGGCGGCGGCTCTCGCCGGTGCCGGCGCCGCGGCAGCGGTCGCGCCCTCTGCGAACAGACCAACCACTTCTTCGGACAACACGACGTCGCCCACCGCTTTCACGATCTGCTGCAGCGTTCCGTCGGCCGGCGCGACGATCTCGAGCACGACTTTGTCGGTTTCGATTTCGACGAGCACGTCGTCGCGCTTCGCCGCTTCGCCCGGTTGCTTGTGCCAGGCGGCGACGGTGCCGTCCGCGATCGATTCCGGGAACGTCGGAGCCTTTATTTCTACCGTCACGCGATCATCCTTCTTCGTGTTCTCGATGGTTGCGGCCGCCGTCGCACGACCCGTCAACGATCCGGATCAACCGTAAAGCGCGTCCTCAACGAGGCGCCCCTGCTGCTGGACGTGCAGCTGCATGTAGCCGGCGGCCGGCGCCGCCGACGCCTCGCGTCCTGCGTACGACAGATACAACTCCTCGCCGTGCGCGAGGATGACGCGCCGCATGTGGTGCTGGCTCGCATACCACGCGCCCTGATTCATCGGCTCTTCCTGACACCACACGACGTCTTTCAGATTGTTGTACGGCGCAATCGCCTGGGCGAGTTCATGCTCCGGGAATGGATACAGCTGTTCCAGGCGGACGATCGCGACGTCTTCGACATGGTCGTCGCGGCGGCGCTCGAGCAGATCGTAGTACACCTTGCCGCTGCACAGCACGACGCGCGAGACGCGCGCAGCGTCCATCGGATCGATCTCCGCGATCACCGGCAGGAACGTACCGTCGGCCAGATCTTCCAGCGTGGAAATCGCGAGTTTGTGGCGCAACAGACTCTTCGGCGTAAAAGCGATCAGCGGTTTGCGCAGCGGCCTTATCACCTGACGGCGCAGCATGTGGAACATCTGCGCCGGCGTCGTCGGCACGCACACCTGAATGTTGTGTTGCGCCGACAGTTGCAGATAGCGCTCGACGCGAGCGGACGAATGTTCGGGACCGGCGCCCTCGTACCCATGCGGCACCAGTACAACGAGCCCACAAAGGCGCTGCCACTTGTGCTCGCCGCTGGTGATGAACTGGTCGATCACCACCTGTGCGCCGTTCGCGAAATCGCCGAACTGGGCTTCCCAGAGCACGAGCGCATTCGGCATCGTCGTCGAGTAGCCGTATTCGAACGCCAGTACGCCGGCTTCCGACAGCAGCGAATCGTAGATGTCGAAGCGGGCTTTCTCGGAGATGTGGTTCAGCGGTATGTAACGCCGCCCGTCTTTCTGGTTGAACAGCATCGCGTGCCGGTGCGCGAACGTGCCGCGCCCCACGTCCTGTCCGGTCAACCGGATCGGATGACCCTCGTCGAGCAGCGTCGCGTACGCGAGGTTCTCCGCGTAACCCCAATTCAACGGCAACGCACCCGCCGACATCCTGTGACGATCTTCGATCAGCCGCTGCACCTGCGGATGCAACACGAAGCCTTCCGGCAACTGTTCCATCTGCGCAGCAAGCCTGCGCAAACCCGCAATTGGAACCCGCGTGTCGGCCGGCGTGGTCCAGTGATGGCCGAGATACGGCGTCCAGTCGACGTAGAGTTGCGTATTCGGCTTCGAAACCAGGCTGAGGGCAACGTGCTCGCCCGATTCGAGCGCCTGTCGGTACGTCTCCACCATCTGATCCGCGTCCTGCTGTGTGGTGGTCCCGTCCGCGACCAGCTTTTCCGCATAGATCGTTCGCGTCGTGGGCAGCTTGCGGATCCGCTGATACATCAGCGGTTGCGTCGTCATCGGCTCTTCCGCTTCGTTGTGGCCGCGGCGGCGATAGCCGACGAGGTCGATCACCACGTCCTTGCGGAACTGCATCCGGTAATCGACCGCCACCTGCGTGACGAACAGCACTTCTTCCGGATCGTCGCCGTTCACATGGAAGATCGGTGCCTGCACCATGCGCGCGACTTCGGTGCAGTATTCGGTCGATCTTGCGTCGTCCTGGCGGCTGGTGGTGAAGCCGATCTGATTGTTGATGATCAGATGAATGGTGCCACCGGTTTTGAAGCCGCGCGTCTGCGACATCTGGAACGTCTCCATCACGACGCCCTGCCCCGAAAAGGCCGCGTCGCCGTGGATGATGACCGGCACGACCAGATTGCCGGCGTAGTCGAGCCGACGATCCTGCCGCGCCCGAACCGAGCCTTCGGCTACCGGCCCGACGATCTCGAGATGCGATGGATTGAATGCGAGGGCCAGGTGCATTTCGCCGCCCGGTGTCATCACGTTGGACGAGAAACCCTGGTGATACTTCACGTCGCCCGACGTCTGCGTGACCGGCAGTTTGCCTTCGAACTCGTCGAACAGTTCGCGCGGATGCTTGCCCAGGATGTTGACGAGCACGTTGAGGCGCCCGCGGTGCGCCATCGCGATGACCGTTTCGACGATGCCGTGCGAGCCAGCGCGCTGGATCGCCTCGTGCAGCATCGGGATCAGACTCTCGCCGCCTTCCAGACCGAACCGCTTGGTGCCGGGGAACTTGCTCTGCAGGTAACGTTCCAGCCCCTCTGCAGCGGTCAGCAGTTCGAGGATCTTCCGCTTCACATCGTCGCCGTACTCGGGGTGGCAACGCACGCTTTCCAGCCGCTGCTGCACCCACAACTGCTCGGCTGCGTCGACGATGTGCATGTACTCGGCGCCGACGCTGCCGCAGTAGGTATGCTCCAGCGCAGCGACGATGTCGCGCAGCGTCGCTTTCTCTGCGCCGTAAAAGAACGTTCCCGTCTGAAAGACGGTATCGAGATCTGCAGCGGAAAGGTGGTGGTAGGCGAGGTCGAGCACCGGCGTTGCCGGCCGCTCCATCATTCCCAACGGATCGATCGTGGCGCGCTTGTGGCCGCGATGGCGGTAAGCGGAGATGAGTTCGGTAACGCGGATCTGTTTGCGTTCGTGGTCGTTGGCCACTTCCGTGGCGACCGACTGCGGCCTCGCCCTCAGCCGGTTGCGCCCGATCAGTTCGAAATGACGGATCACCGTGCTATGGGGAACGTCCGACGCGATCACGCCGTCGACACGCGGCAGCTTTTCGAAGTAGGTCCGCCATTCCGGCGGAACGTTGTTCGGATTCTCGAGGTAGGTTTCGTACAACGATTCGATGTACGCGACGTTGCCTCCCGCGAGATGGGAGGTCTTCTGCATCTGTTCCAGGAAGGATTCCGACATCCGTATCGCCGTGCCTTTATTCGCCAGGGCAAAGTCTAGCAGTTTGCGCCTCGACGGGTTTGTGCGGCGATGCTCGGGTGAGGCGGAGCGCTAGCGGATCAGGTGCCTTGCTGCAGCAGCATCGACCGGATCTTGCCGATCGCCCGCGTGGGGTTGAGGCCCTTCGGACAGACGCTGACGCAGTTCATGATGCCGCGACAGCGGAACACGCTGAATGGATCGTCGAGCGCTGCGAGTCGCTCCGCGGTCGCCGTATCGCGGCTGTCGGCGAGGAATCGGTAGGCCTGCAGCAGGCCGGCCGGACCGATGAACTTGTCGGGGTTCCACCAGAACGAGGGGCATGCCGTGGAGCAACACGCGCACAGGATGCACTCGTACAGTCCGTCGAGTTTGGCGCGATCTTCCGGCGACTGCAGTCGCTCCTGCGCCGGAGGCGGCTGGTCGTTGATCACGTACGGCCGGATCTTTTCGTACTGCCGGTAGAACTGGCTCATGTCGATGACCAGATCGCGAATGACCGGCAGTCCGGGCAGCGGGCGCAACACCAGCTTGTCTTTCTTCGCGACTTCCGACACCGGCGTGATGCACGCGAGGCCGTTCTTGCCGTTCATGTTGACACCGTCGGATCCACACACCCCTTCGCGGCACGAGCGCCGGTATGTCAACGACGGGTCCTGCGCCTTCAGCAACTCCATCACGTCGAGCACCATGAGGTCTTTCCCGGCAGGCAGATCGACCGAGTAGTCCTGCATCCGCGGAACTTCGTCGTTCTCCGGGTTGTATCGATACACGCTGACTTTCATGGCGTTCTCTCTTAATACGAACGGACGGTCGGCTGCATCGCCTCGACCGATTTGGGCGCGAAGTTCACCGCGCGTTTGCCCACACGTTTGCCTTTCGGCAGATACAGCGAATGGCACAACCAGTTCGCATCGTCGCGATCCTGATAATCGTCCCGCGCGTGCGCCCCGCGGCTTTCCTTGCGTACCTCCGCGGCGATCGCCGTCGCTTCTGCGACTTCGAGCAGATTGTCGAGTTCCAGCGCTTCCATCCGCGCGGTGTTGAACGCGTTGCTCTTGTCGGTGAGATGCGCGGTGGCAATGCGCTCGCGCAGTGCGGCGATCTCTACGATGCCCTTCTTCATGTGGTCTTCAGTGCGGAATACGCCGAAGCTGTTCTGCATCGTGGTCTGCAACGCCGTCTTCAACGAAGCGACCGACTCGCCCGACTTCGATTGGTTCCAACGGTTCAGCCGGCGCAACGCCGCTTCGAGATCGCTATCGCTTGCCGCGCGATAGCTCACGCCCTGCCGCAGCACTTCCTCGATGTGCAGTCCCGCAGCGCGACCGAACACGACCAGGTCGAGCAGCGAATTGCCACCGAGGCGGTTGGCGCCGTGCACCGAAACGCACGCCACCTCGCCAGCCGCGTACAGACCCTCGATCGGCGCGTCGTTGCCGGACGCATCTTGAGTCAGTGCCTGTCCGGATACGCTGGTGGGAATACCGCCCATCATGTAGTGGCACGTCGGCACGACCGGGATCGGCTCTTTGGTCGGGTCGACGTGCGCGAACGTCTTCGACAATTCGAGGATGCCGGGCAGACGGCTGTTCAACACCGCTTCGCCCAGATGATCGAGCTTGAGCAGCACGTAGTCGCCGTTCGGCCCGCAACCGCGTCCGTCGAGAATCTCGAGAATCATCGAACGTGCCACCACGTCGCGGCCGGCGAGATCTTTCGCGGTCGGCGCGTAGCGTTCCATGAAACGCTCGCCGTCTTTGTTGATCAGATACCCGCCCTCGCCGCGGCAACCCTCGGTGACCAGCACACCCGCGCCGGCGATGCCGGTGGGGTGGAACTGCCACATTTCTATGTCCTGTACCGGTAGACCCGCGCGCAGCGCCATGCCGACGCCGTCACCCGTATTCATCAGCGCATTCGTGGTCGAGGCGTAAATCCGACCTGCACCGCCGGTGGCGAACACGGTCGCCTTCGATTCGACATACACCACTTCGCCGGTCTCGATCTCGATCGCGATCACGCCCACGACTTTGCCGTCCTGGTTGGTGACCAGATCGACCGCGAACCATTCGTTCAGGAAAGTCGTTTTCGCGCGCAGGTTCGCCTGATAAAGGGTGTGCAACAGCGCGTGACCGGTGCGGTCCGCCGCGGCACAGGTGCGCGCTGCCTGGCCGCCCTTGCCGAAATTCTTCGACTGACCGCCGAACGGCCGCTGATAGATCCGACCCGACTCGGTGCGCGAGAACGGCATGCCGAGGTGTTCGAGTTCGTACACCGCCTGCGGTCCGACGCTGCACATGTATTCGATCGCGTCCTGGTCACCGATGTAGTCCGACCCTTTCACGGTGTCGTACATGTGCCAGCGCCAGTCGTCGTTCGGATCTTCGCTGGCAATCGCGCAGGTGATGCCGCCCTGTGCGGAGACGGTGTGCGACCGCGTCGGGAACACCTTCGTGATCACGGCGGTCTTCAATCCGGATTGCGCCAGCTGCAACGCGGCACGCATGCCTGCCCCGCCGCCACCAACGATGACGCCGTCGAATTCCATCTTGCGGATGCTGGGCATCGGTCAGGTTCTCCAGAAGATCTGCAGTGCCCACAGCACATAGATGAACAACAGTGCGAGGCAGCCGAATTGATACACGATGCGGAACGTCGTCGCGTGCGCCCCAAAGTAGTGAATGCGGATGTAATCGGTGCCGATCGTCCACATGCCGATCCAGGCGTGCGCTGCG
>DATJGR010000245.1:0-9086 GCA_035494855.1 Pseudomonadales bacterium
ACCCCAACCGAGAGGGTCAGGATACCGCCGGCGGGAAAGAATCAGCGAATGGGGCCGAACGAGATCAGACCGAGCAACCAGCACCGCACGTGCCGGCGGACAGTCGGATTCTTCTGCAGTCGATGCAGCGATTCGCGCCAGTTGTGCGCATGCTCGGCCGCCGTGCCGCGCTCGATGTCGATCCGCCGTTCCGGATGGTGATGCTGTGCGTCCATCTATCATTCATACCGTCGTGCCCGCCCCGTTCGAAGCGGCGGCGTCCGACATGCATGTCAGCGGAACACCCACACGCCTGTAGGCGCACTTCCCCTGCGACGGATTGCTTTGGCCGCGCCGTCGCTTCATCGTGCGTGCAATCGTTCGTCACCGCAGGGAACAACCTCATGTCGACTCCCAGGCTCGAAGGCCGCGTCGCGATCATCACCGGTGGCGCCAGCGGCCTCGGCCGCGCGACTGCGCGGCGTTTTGCGGAAGAAGGCGCCGATCTGGTGCTCGCCGATCTGAATCCGGAACGCGGCGCCGAAGCGAAGCGGGAGATCGAGACGAGCTTCAATCGCCGCGCGGTGTTCGTGACCGCCGACGTCGCGCGCGAGGAAGACATCGACACGCTGGTGCGTCGCGCCGTCGAAGAATTCGGCCGGATCGACTGTGTGCTGGCGGCGGCTGGCGTATCGAACGCGCACTACGTGAGCGGTGAAGTGCGCGCGCGCTCCGAAGATCCCACGGCGAACTACCTGATCAACAAACCGGTGGCCGATTGGGAGCGCGTTCTGAAGATCAATCTGACCGGCGTGATGCTCACCGACCGCGCCGTGGCGCGGCACATGATCGAGGCCGGCATCAAGGGCAGCATCATCAACATCGCCTCGGTGGCGGCGCGCGTGCCGTTGCCGGGCGGGGCCGACTACAACGTGTCGAAAGCCGGCGTAGAGATGCTGACGAAGGTGCTCGCAATGGAGCTGGTCGGACACGGCATCCGCGTCAACGCGATCGGTCCCGGCTTCATCGAGACGCCGATGACGCAAGGCATGCGCAACGATCCGGAGGGACGTCAGATGATGATGGCGATGACGCCGATGGGTCGGCTCGGCAAGCCGCTCGAGATCGCCAACACCGCCGTCTTTCTCGCGAGCGACGAGTCGTCGTACTTCACCGGACAGACCTTGTTCCCGAGCGGCGGCATGATGGTCTGACCACGCGCTGGAACGTCCCAGACGTCAACTCTGCAGCACGCGCGTGATTTGGGTCGGCGTCGGGGCTGGCCAGCCCGCTTCCTTGCAGGTTCGAACGATCGCTTCGTTGGTGTCGAAGTACACCTGCCAGTAGGTGGCATTGCTCGTGTACGGGCGCACCGCGATCACCGGGCCGTTGAGGTTCATATCGAGCAGATTCACTTCCGGAGCCCGATCTTTGCTGACGTTCGGGATATTCGCCACGGCGAGTCTGAAGCGCTCGATTGCCTCCAACGGATCGACACTGCCGGCCAACTGGGCGGTACGGTCGACGCGCCGCACCGGTAGCGACGAAAAGTTCTGGATCGTGTCGCCGAAGACCTTGCCATTACCTACCGTCGTCAGCACGTTATCCGGCGTGATGATCGTGGTGCCGAAGAGCCCGAGTTCGTGCACCGTTCCCGTCACGCCGCCGACGCAGACGAAGTCACCGACCTTCATCGGCCGCAAGACGAGCATGAACGCACCCGCCGCGAAATTCCCCAGCAGACCGCTCCATGCGGCGCCGATCGCGAGGCCCGCGCCGGCGAGCAACGCCGCGAACGAGGTGGTCTCGATGCCAAAGTAGCCGAGAATACCGAGCACCAGCACGACGTTCAGCATCACGGCTACGATCGAGCCGAGATATTTGGTCAACGTCGGGTCGATGTGACTGCGATTCATCCCGCCCTGGATCAGCGCGATGACGCGTCCGATCAACCAGCGTCCGATGATCCAGAATGCGATCGCGGCCGCGATCTTGATTGCCACGTCGACGACCGTGGTGCTGAGGAACGCCTGGATTTCCTCGACTTTCATCTTTGTCTCCTGAGGTGACGTTCTCGCGACGCGCGCAATCGTACCTACGCACGCCAGACGATTGAACCGGTTCTCGATGTGGCTGCTGCGTAGATCAGACCCATAGCGCAACTGTAAACGCAATCGCTCGACGCACAGCACGTTATCATTCGGGCTTGCGCGCCAAAGCCAAGGAAGCTTCGTTGCGACGTTCGATCCCTCTCAGCGTGTTCACCGATGCCGAAGCGGTCGGCGAATTCACTGCCCGCGAAACGCTCTCTAGGCTCGAGCGCGCGCGACAACAACGCGGCGTCATGACGCTCGGTTGTCCGGGCGGCCGGTCGCTGCGCACCACATATCGCGCGTTGGCGCGTCTGGCTACGGAGCGCAAAGTCGACCTGCGATCGCTGCACATCGTGATGATGGACGAGTACATCGAGGCGCGCGGCGAACGCTGGGCATCGTGCTCGCCCGATGCTCACTACAGTTGCTTCCGCTTCGGCGACACGGAGATCCGACAGCTGTTCAATGAGCATCTGCCGGAGGCGTTGCGCGTGCCGGCGAGCAATCTGCACGTTCCCGACCCGAACGCGGCACTCGGCTACGAATCGCTGATCGAACGCCTGGGCGGCATCGACGTCTTTCTGCTCGCATCGGGTGCCAGCGACGGACACGTTGCCTTCAATCCGCAGGGTTGCGCGCTCGGCGAACGCACCCGCATCGTCGAACTCGCCGAGGCCACCCGGCGCGACAACCTCGGCACGTTTCCGCAGTTCCGCGACCTCTCCCAAGTGCCGCGCTTCGGCGTCAGCGTCGGGCCGGGCACGATCGCCGCGCATTCGCACGCGGCGATTCTCGTACTGCTCGGCGACGGCAAAGCCGAAGCGATGCGGCGCGTGACCGCGACGACGCACTACGACCCGGATTGGCCGGCGAGCGTCGTACTCGAGTGCGCCGATGCACAGATCGTCGCCGATCAGGGTGCCGCCGGAGTGCGCCGCGACTGAACGCGATCGTCCGCCTTACGATCCGGTTGCGATCTTCCGGCGATCTTCTGGGTGAGAAAAGCCCTGTGAGTCTGTTAGGCTCTGCGCCATTCTGCATCCCAGAACGCATAGACGCGCCCGCAGCGCGCACAACCGGAGGACGTTCAAATCATGGTTCGAGCATCCGTGTCCCTATGGGGCGCAGCCGCCGCATGTGTGGCATCGACCGCCGCTTCGGCGTCGGTCTCGATAGACGCCGCGGCAGAAGCGAACTGGAGCTCGCTCTCGGTTCTGGTTCTCGCCACCTTCGTCGGACTCGGCGTCATCGGGCGCGTGTCGCGACTGTTGCACACGCCGCTGATGTCGTTGACGAACGCGATCTCGGCCATCTCGGTCGTCGGCTCCATTCTGATCGCGGGTTCCGATTACCCGCCGACGATCCGCATTCTCGGTGCCATCGCGCTGTTCGCTTCGATGACCAACATCGTCAGCGGTTTCCTGATCACCGAGCGGATGATCCGCATGTTCAAGGAACGCGGAGAAGCGGTTAAGGGCGCCGTTAAGGGGGAGAAGCGATGATTCACTCCCTCGTCGAAGTCGCCTATCTGGCGGCGATCGTTCTGTTCATCCTGGCGCTGTACTGGATGAACGATCCGAAGTCGGCGCGACGTAGCGTGTCGGCGGGCGTGGCTGCGATGGCACTCGCGATCGCCGCCACGTGGAGCCGCCCCGAAGTCGTGCATCACGCGTGGATCATCATCGCGCTGCTCGGCGGCGTGGTGGTCGGCGTGCCACTGTCGCGCGTCGCGCTGACGGCAGTACCGCAGCGAACCGCGCTGTCGCACGCGTTTGGCGGACTCGCGGCCGGCCTGGTCGGTACCGCGAAGTACTACATGTGGCTCGGCGAGGATCCGTCCGAACTCACCGGTTTCCGGATGACCGCGATCGTCGTCGAGACGCTGCTCGGCTTTCTGACGCTCACCGGCAGCCTCATGGCGGCGGGAAAACTCCATGGCGTATCGTGGATTCCGCAGCGCCCCGTGATCTATCCGATGCAGAACTTCAGCAACCTCGGGCTGCTGCTGACGGCGCTCGCCATCGGCATATTCCTCATCGTCAATCCAACCGGCTCGGTGCTTGCATTCCCGGCACTCATCGTGCTGTCGCTCGCGTTCGGCGTGCTGCTGATCATTCCGATCGGCGGCGCCGACATGCCGACGGTGATCTCGATTCTGAATGCATACGCGGGTCTGTCCGCCGTTGCGATGGGCTTCGTGCTCGACAGCCGGCTCCTCGTGGTGGCCGGTGCGCTCGACGGCGCCAGCGGTCTGATTCTGTCGATCATCATGTGCCGCGCCATGAATCGCTCGTTCACCAACGTGCTGTTCGGTGGCTTCGGTCAGGTGCAGGAAGTTGCGGCCGCCGGCGGCGAAGATCGTCACTACAAGGAAGAAACGATCGAAGGCGCCGCACAAACGCTCGAAATGGCGCGCTTCGTCATCATCGTGCCCGGCTACGGGATGGCCGTCGCGCACGCCCAGCATCGCGTTTCGGAGCTGTACGACCAGCTCACCGCACGCGGCACCACCGTGAAGTTCGTGATCCACCCGGTGGCCGGCCGCATGCCGGGCCACATGAACGTGTTGTTGGCGGAAGCCGAGATTCCCTATGACGACATCGTCGAGATGGACGACATGAACCCCGACATGGGTCAGGTCGACGTGGCGCTGATCATCGGCGCCAACGACGTCGTGAACCCGGCCGCGAAAGAGAAGAAGGGTTGCCCGATCTACGGCATGCCGATCATCGAGGCGCATCGCGCGAAAACCGTGTTCGCGATCAAGCGTGGCAAGAGCACCGGTTTCGCCGGCATCGAGAACGACCTCTACTTCAGAGACGAAACGTTCATGCTGTTCGGCGATGCGAAAGACGTGGTCGGCGAACTGACGAAACAGCTCGCAGTGGACGCGGCGGCATAACGCGCGGCGGCTTAGCGCGGCGGCTCAACGAAGGTCGAGGCTTTCGCGTATCGCAGCTTCGACCGGCGAGTAATCCGCGTCGTCGCGCTGCAGGCGCAACGGCGTAGCTTCGAGCAGCGGCGGCTGTGCCATGAAACGCGGCGTCGATCCCGCTGCGCCGCGGTGCATCTGCGCCGCATGCACCAGGAACGGATGACACAGATAGACCGTGCCTGCCTCTCCGGTTGCCAGCGCCTGCGGCCGTTCGGCGGTGACGTCGAGAAGACGCGCCAGTTCCATGAACTCGAGGCCACGTTCGCCGGCCGGCGCCAACAGCTTCGCAACGTCGCGGTGTGAGCCGACACGGATGCGCGTCGGCGCATCGTCGTCGCCGACATCCGAGAACAGAAACAGCATCAATAGCGCTCGGCCGCGCGACGTCACATTGATGCGCCACTCACCGTCCGCGCCCTGGAAACTCGCATCGACGTGCCAACCGGCATCGCCCGGATCGTCGGGGATCGGAAAGCGGATCGGAAACGTACCGAGGCTTCCGCGCGGAAGCCAGCGACCGGCGCCCACCAGATCGTCGAACGCGCCGTGCAACCGCGGCGTGTTCACCGCAAGCCGAAACGGTTCCTGCGGATAGTCACCGAGACGGACGACGGGCCGCGTCCACGTCGCGGGCTCCTCGCGGTCGCAGCCGCTGTCGGCCCACAGGTAGTCGCGCCCCGCGTCGGCCAGTGTGCGCGGGAACGCCCGGTCGACGCGCACGAATCCGGCCTCGATGAACTGCCGGATCTGCGCCGCGTCGAACGCGCGCAGGCTCACCAGCTGTTGCGCAACTGGCGCAGCCGCACGAACACGTCCTGCTGCGACGGATTCTTCGGCAGATCCGGAAACGCTTCGCGCAACCGATCGATCACGGTCTTGCTGGTCAGGCGGAAGAACGTGTTGATCTGCTTTTCCAGCCCCAACGAAGTGACCAGGGGGCGCTCCGGGTCGTGGTCTTTCCTGATGTCGTCCAACAACGCGGCGGCTTTCGAATTGTCGGGCTCGCGGTCCATCGTGAAACCCAGATTGTTCGCAATGTAATCGTGGCCGGGATACACGAGCGTGTTGTCCGGCAGCTTAGAAAGCTGATCCGCAAACGTCTTGTACAGCTCGGTCGGATGACCGCCGCCGTGACAGTTGCCGGCGCCCGCGTTGAACAACGTGTCGCCGCAGATCAGCGCCGGCGTATCCGTTTTCGACAGCACGCAGATGTGGCTCATCGTGTGGCCGGGGGTATCCAGTGCGAGCAATTCCAGGCGCTTGCCCACCTTGATCACATCGCCTGCCGCGAGACCGCGATCGATGCCGTCGATGCGCGGACCGGCGTTCTTGTGGGCCAGCAGCTTCGCACCGGTGGCCGCGATCATCGGGCCGTTGCCGCCGGTGTGATCGCCGTGTTCGTGCGTGTTGAGAATCTGCGTGATCTTCCAACCTTTTGCTTTCGCGCGCGCGAGACACTTCTGGTGATCGAGCGGGTCCACCGCCAACGCTTCGCCGCTGTCGGGGCATGCGATCAGGTAGTTGAAGTTGCGGTAGGCGTTGCCGGTCCAGATCTGCTCGACGATCACGACGGAGTCCTCCTTTCGATATCTCTTTTCGAACCGCGACCATACCATGCCGTTCCATGGACGCATTCGACGATCCGCTGCTGCTTCGCGCCTGCATCCGGCGCGGTCCGGATCGACGCCCGCTGGAGCGCGACAGCCTCGTGCTCACCGCCATCGCGATCGACAACCGTATAGACCCGGACGGCTCCGAATGGTGTCTGTGGGTTCCGTACGAACTGGCGAACCGTGCGAACGCGGAACTCGAAAAGTACTCGCTCGAGAATCGACCGCGCTTTGCGCCGCGCCCGCAGGTGATCACGATCGACAGCGGCCTGCTTGGCGTGCTGTGTTTTCTGCTGATCATCTGGCTGCTGCCGTCGCTCGAGGCCGCTGCCACCTTCGGTTGGCAGTGGCGCACGATCGGCGTGATGGACGCCGGTCTCGTGGCGTCGGGCGAATGGTGGCGCGCCGTCACCGCGCTGACGCTGCACGGCGACCTCGGTCACCTGATGGGCAACTCGCTGTTCGGGGCGGTGTTCGGTATCTTCGCCGGGCGCCACCTCGGCTCCGGTCTCGCGTGGCTGCTGATCGTGTTGTGCGGCACCGTCGGCAATCTGCTCGATGCGGCGGTGCAGCCCGACGATTTCCGTTCCATCGGTGCGTCCACCGCGACGTTCGCGGCGGTCGGCATCGTCGGCGCGTTCGTGTGGCAGCGCGGTTACTACCGCGCGGTCGACTGGCGGCGCAGCGTCGCGCCTGTGTTCGCGGCGATCGCGATGCTCGCATTCACCGGCATGGCCGGTGAAAACACCGACGTGATCGCACACGTGATGGGGTTTGCGGCCGGACTCTTTTGCGGAGTCGGCGCCGCCGCGTTCGACATCCGACGCATCGGCACCCGGGGCCAATGTCTCTGCGGCGCCGTTGCACTCGCGCTGGTCGCCTTCGCGTGGGCGTTGGCCGGCGGCGCGGTCTGACAACCGGCGGCAAGGCCGCCGAGAAAGCATCGCCGATCACTTGGGTGAAGTAACATCGGCGTCAGCGCACCATCCAGGTCATTCCCATGTCGCATAGATTGATCGTTCTGCCGGACGACACCGCCAAACCGATCCTCGACGCCATCAACGGCGCGAAGAAGTCACTGAACATCCGGATGTTCCTGTTCACCGACGAAACCCTGCTGGGCGCAGTGATAGGCGCAAAGCGTCGCGGCGTGAAAGTCCGCGTGATGTTGAATCCGGCGCGCCGCAGTGGCGAAACCGAGAACGAGGAGTCGCGCACCGCGCTCACTGACGCAGGCATCGAGGTGCGCGACAGCAATCCGAAGTTCGACCTCACGCACCAGAAGTCGATGGTGGTGGACGACGCAATCGGTTTCGTCGAGTCGTTGAACTGGGAACCGCGCGATCTCACCGAAACGCGCGACTACGCGATCGTCACCACGCACGACGTCGAGAACGAAGAGATGATCGCGTGCTTCGATGCCGACTGGGCGCACGAAGACTTTTCTCCGCGCCCCGAGTCGCGCCTGATCTGGTGTCCCGACAACGGCCGCCAGCGCGTGGCCGACTTCATCGACGCCGCCAAGCAGTCGTTGTGGATACAGAACGAGCGGTATCAGGACACGGTGATCATCGAACGGCTCGTGCGCGCCGCCACTCGCGGCGTGAAAGTGCACGTGCTGACCAAGAAGCCGCATTCGCTGAAGCCCGGCAAACTCGTCGAGGGCATCGGCGGATTGCGCATCCTGCAGGACGTCGGCGTGAAAGTGCACACGCTGAAGCATCTGAAGCTGCACGCGAAGATGATGCTCGCCGACGGCAAGCGCGCCATCGTCGGCTCGATCAACCTCGCGCCGGGCAGCTTCGATTCGCGGCGTGAACTCGCGATCGAAACCGACCATCACCACGCCGTGAAGCGTCTCGAAGAAACGGCGCACGCCGACTGGGAGGCGTCGCACAGAATCGACCTCAGCGACGAAGGACTTCTCGCCGATCTGAAGAAGCGCGATCTCGACGCGAGCCAGCTCGCGATCGGCGGCGGCAGGAAAGACAAGTCCAAAGACTGAGCCGATTACTCACGGTGCCCGCGCGAGCGCCGCAACGTCCGGCTGGGGATACTCGAGTTCCATTCGCACAACACGCGCGGTTCTCGCGCCGTAACGTTCGGTGATGTCAGAAAGCGCGCGGTCGAGCGCATCGCCTGACGCGCCTGCAGCCAACGGCTCCAGCGTGAGTCGTACGCGTGCACCTACCGTCGCATCGGGTACCAGCCGCAGTCCGTATCGCATCACGACCGGATTCATGCCGTTCGCGAGCGTCTTGACCTTCGCGAGGTGCGTCGCTTCATACGCGTTGCTCGTCAATGCAAGCGCAACTTCGTCGACGCCGTCGTATACCGGAATGCCGACCGTTTCATGGCGCCAGAATTCGAGGAAGTTCGCCGCGTACGACGCGAGAACCCCGGCGCTCATCCGAAACCCGGCGGTGTCGTGTGCGGCGCTCCATCCGGAGACGCCCAGCTCGTGCGCCA
>DATJGR010000246.1:0-3082 GCA_035494855.1 Pseudomonadales bacterium
CTGACGCTGCGTCAACGCGAGATCGTGATCGATCGCACGACCGCGCTGTGCCGATCCGAATACGAATGGGGCGTGCACGTCGCGCTGTTCGCGCAGCGCGTCGGGTTGAGCGAGGCGCAGACCGCGTCACTGGCGAACGGCTCCGCGGAGGACCCGTGCTGGTCCGCGCAGGACCGCCTCCTGCTGCGCCTGTGCGACGCGCTGCATCGCGACTGTGCCGTGGAAGACGAGTTATGGGATGCGCTGCGAGCGTCGTTCAGCGAGGAAGCGATGCTCGAGCTGCTGATGCTCGCCGGCTTCTATCGCACCGTCAGCTACCTGACGAACGCGCTCAAGTTGCCGCTCGAACCGTACGCCGCGCGCTTCAATACTGGTCACGCAGCTTCAGCCGCGACATAGGAATCGAGAGCCCTGCTTCGTCGCGCCCGACGAACACCGAAATGCTGGTTGCTCGATCCACTCCGGCCGCGAAACCGTCCTGGTCGCCATCCAACAGCCACTCCGCCAGGGCGCGGAACTTCAGTCGTCGACGAGCCGTCCAGCGGCGTCGCGAATCTCCGGTCCGTTCACACGCGCGCGGCCGTCGCCGAATTTCTGATCGCGTGCTTTCAAGGCCGCAGCCAGCCCGCCGTCTGCATACGAGCGGCGGTATTCGTCGGCGCCGCGCGTGTTGTGGCCGCGCACATCGTTCTCCGCAGCGAGCCGCTGCAACGTGCGCGCGCCCTGCAGTTCCAGCGCCAGGTTGATGATGCGTTTGTTCGCCGAAAGCAGGTCGGGATCGATCATCGCGAGGCGATCCGCCAGCTGCTCCACCTCCTGTTCGAGGTGTTCGCGCGGCACCGACTTCAGTACCAGGCCGATCTGCTGCGCCTCTTTCCCGGTGACGGTATCGCCGGTCATCGTCAGCCGCTTCGCCCACTGCGGACCCACGTTGTAGAGCCACATGTTGTTCGGCAGCGCACCGAGATTGCGCGCCGGCGGAAAGCCGAACGTCGCGTCGTCGGCCGCAATCACCATGTCGCACAGCAGCGCGATGTCGGTGCCGCCGGCCAGACAGAAGCCGTGCACCTGACAGATGCTTGGCTTGTGCATGTCGAACAACGCCATTCGATAGCGTTGCGCCCGCTCCAGCTGCCACGCGTCGTCGTCGATGCTGCGGCCGCCGCGATAGCGATTCTCTTCGCTCTGAATGCGCGACACCGGCACGAACGCATCGTCACCGCGCAGGTCGTAGCCCGAACAGAACGCACGACCCGCGCCTTTCACGATCACGCAGTGCACGTCGCGGTCGTTGTCGGCTTCCCACAGCGCTTCGTTCAGCTGCTCCATCATCCGCATCGTGATGGCGTTGAGTTTCTCCGGACGGTTCAGCGTCAGACGCACGCGACCGTCGACTTTCTCGTAGATGATGCTGTCGAACCCGGCCATGTCATTCCTCCATCAATGCGTTCATGCGTTCGCATGCGGCGGCGAAGTCCTGCATGAACTCGAACACCACCGAGCGAACAGACATCGACTCGTTCATGAGGCCCACGCCCTGGCCCACCCAATACGTGGCGAGCGCCTTCGCACCGGGATCGCCGGCTTCTGCGAGCTTGTCGATCTTCGCCAGCGCCGGTTCGCTAACGAGGCTCTGCAGGGGCATCGGCAGCGGTTCCGGTGCGCCCGGTGCCTGCCACGCGTCGGTCCACGCGGAGCGCAACTGCCGCGTGTATTTCCCGGTGCGGCTCTTCGAACGCACGGTCTGCCGGGAATTGGCGGCCAGCATCTTTTCCTTCACCACCGGGTTCGTCTCGGCTTCTGCCGTCGTCAGCCAGACCGAGCCGGTCCACGCGCCCGCCGCTCCCATCGCCATGCAGGCGGCCATCTGCCGTCCGGTGACGATGCCACCCGCTGCCAGCACTTCCATGTCGCCGTACGGTCGGATCGCTTCGATCACTTCCGGCACCAGCACCAGCGTCGCAACGTCGCCGCAATGGCCGCCGGCTTCACCGCCCGCCGCCACCAGAACGTCTACGCCCGCTTCCGCGTGCTTGATCGCGTGCTCCTTCGCGCCGGTGAGCGCGCCGACCAGCGCGCCTTCGCGCCGCGCGCGCTCGATCATGAAGCGCGGCGGAACGCCGAGGGCGTTCACCACCATCTTGATCGGATGCGAAAACGCGACGTCGAGCACTCGCGCCGCGCCCGCCTCGCGCATGTTGTCGCCGAAGTCGTCGCGCACGCGGCGCTGCCACAGATCGTTCGTCGCGATGCCGTGCTGCGCCAGTATCGAGTTCACGTACGCCTTGTGCTCCGGCGGGATACGCGCCTCGACTTCCTCGGCAGTCAATCCGCCTTCCTTCGCATCCATGCTGGTCGGCACGATCAGATCGACGCCGTAAGACGCGCCGTTCACGTGAGCGTCGAGCCAGGCGAGTTCGATCTCGAGGCTCTCGGGCGTGTGGCCGGCCGCCCCGAGCACGCCGAAGCCGCCTGCTTTGCTCACTTCCGCCACCACGTCGCGGCAGTGGCTGAATGCGAACAGCGGAAATTCGATTCCGAGTCGTTTGCAGAGTCTGGAATTCATCGCCTCACTCCTATGATTTTCTGCGCGGCAGCAACAACAGCGCGGTGCCGATCGCGATTGCGCCGACCCCGGCCCATACCGGTACGTTCACGCGTTCCTGGTCTTTGACGGTGAACTCGATCGGCCCGAGCTTCGTGTGCTGCGTGTCTTTCGTGTAGTTGAAGCCGCCGTACACCAGCGCCAGCACGCCGGCGACGATGAGCGCCAGCGCGCCAATTCTCAATGCGTTCAAATGCGATCCCTCTCGTCGGCAAAAGAAAGGTACTACTCGGTGGGCGGAAACTCTGCATATCGCGGCAGATGGTCGGCGAATTCGGCCCAAGGCAACCGTTCCGAGTCCCAGTAGTGCAGCGCGGGGCTCACCCGCGCCGGATCATCGAGACTACCGATCGTAATGTCGATGAGACCAGGAATGTAGTCGGCCGAGAAGCTGATCTGCGTGCCACATCGCGGACAGAAGCCGCGCCGGCATCCGGGTGACGATTCGTATACCGCTGCGGGCTGCCCGGTGAAAGC